>JAZUIK010000205.1:0-16632 GCA_045642205.1 Bianqueaceae bacterium | reverse complement strand
AAGTTCATTAGAGATGATCTAATGCGAAGGTTACGAAGTAACCGGCACAGGTCATCGAAGATGACCTGTTTTCCTCGATAGCTCAATGGTAGAGCACCCGGCTGTTAACCGGGTTGTTGTAGGTTCGAGCCCTACTCGGGGGGCTGACTGGTGATGATGCGCTTAGGGGACACACCCGTTCCCATTTCGAACACGACGGTTAAGACCTAAGCGGCCGATGGTACTTGGTGGGGGACTGCCTGGGAGAGTAGGAGGTTGCCAGTCTTTTATTTTGCAAAAATACGCTGACACAGGGATGAGTAAATTCATCTATGGTGCCAGCGTTTTTTATTTCTATTTAAATCCGTTTGTTATATAATCATCCTATCGACATAGTTTCGATAATATGTTGTTTCGAGGTTCGTATGGAATTAAAAGATGTTATTCTCACAAGAAGAAGTGTTCGTAAGTTTTCTGAAGAAAAAATATCTCATGAAACTATTACAGAACTGCTTACTGCAGCTATGAGTGCTCCCAGTGCGTGCAATAAACGTCCCTGGGAGTTTTATGTGATCGAAGATCCTGAGCTGTTAGTTAAACTTAAAGGTGCTTCTCCTTTCAGTAAGATCAATGCTCCTCTTGCTATTGTTGTTGCAGCTGACAAGAAGAAGTGTCTCAAAAGCCGGATGGCTGATTACTGGGTACAGGATTGCAGTGCAGCAACGGAAAACCTTCTGCTCAGAGCAGTTGATCTTGGTCTTGGATCTGTTTGGTGTGGTATCCATCTTCAGCCTCTGGCTGTTAAGAATCTTAAAGAGATCCTTCAGTTAGAAGAGGATATTATGCCCTTGAATCTGATCTATCTGGGTGTTCCTATGGAGACACCGAATGCACGTGGTGGTTTTGATCCTGAAAGAGTACATTACATAAAATAAATCTTTGTGAGGTGGGAAATCATGTGGTTTCTCTTTGCAGTATTATCAGCCGTATTTGCAGCATTAACGTCCATTTTGGCTAAGATCGGTATTGAGGGAGTTAATTCCAATCTTGCAACTGCCCTTCGTACCATGGTCGTTGTGCTTATGTCCTGGGGAATGGTCTTTCTTACAAATGCGCAAGGAGGTATTTCCTCTATTTCCAGAAAGAGCTGGATCTTTCTGATCCTTTCCGGATTAGCTACCGGTGCTTCCTGGCTTTGCTATTACAGGGCAATGCAGATCGGAGAGGCATCCAAGGTTGTTCCCATCGATAAGATGAGTACAGTACTGACGCTGATCCTGGCATTCATTTTCCTTCACGAGCAGGCATCCATCAAATCCATTATCGGATGCATCCTGATCGGTGCAGGTACTTTACTGATGGTATTGTAAATTGACATATGTCGAAATCCTCATTTCATCTGTATAGGTAAGTGATGATGAAAATTTGTACTATGGAGGTTAAGTTATGAGATTACAAACCGGAAATCTGTTTCCTGATATGACTGTGACAACACAGTTCGACGAGAATATCAATCTGACTGAGATCATGCAGGGACAGCCTTTAATGCTGGTAGTGCTTCGCTATATCGGATGCACTTCCTGTCGTTATGACGTCCATATGATCCAGAAGAATTACGAAAGATTTGTGAAGAAAGGTGTCAAGGTGGCTGTCGTTATGCAGTCTCCGGTAAGCACCATTCAGCGTGACTTGAAGGACGAACCTCTGTCTTTCCCAATCATTTCTGATCCTGAGTATACGATCTATCAGAGTCTGGATATTCAGCCGGCTAAAGATATGGCAGAATTGATCGGACCCGAAGAAGACAAGGCCAAGTTTATGGCTAAAAGAGAAGATATCGTAGCTTCCGGATTTACCCACGGTGATTATGAAGGAATCGAAGAGCAGCTTCCTGCTTTCTTCTATATTGATGCTGACATGACTATCAAAGAAGCGCATTATGCCCGTTCTATCGGGGATATGCCTACGGTTGAGGAAATGCTCGCTAAGTAAGTTAAAATCGTTTTTAGACGCAAATAGAGGCCTCCGTGGAGGCCTCTATTGTGTTTTGTCATGATTGTTTTGTTAGTTTAAGTTAGTGGAAGACGTATTCGCCTTGGGACTGGGGATCAAAGGTTCTGTATTGATCTTTCCCTGACGGATGATGTCGGCTAACGCATTGTAGATGATACGATGATCATCATGATGCATCAGATCTCCGTTGTAGGGGCTTCCCGGTGCACCGATAGTGATAACAAAGTAGATCTCATCGCCTACCTGACCTGCAGTGGAGAGGTTCTGACCTACAAAGCGGCTGAAACCTGTCTTACCACCTAAGATAGTGACCATGTCATCGAATCCGGTGGAAAGGTCTCTTACCAGCTTGTTTTCGATGTGCATTCCATTGGGTCTGGTGGGAGTGGGATCGGTGTAATAATCCCAGGTGTTCAAGACATCATGTACCAGTTCATTCTCCCAGCAGGCGGTGAAGAGTTTAGCCATATCATTGGCACAGGTATAGTGACCATCCACATACAGTCCGTGACAGGTAATGAAATGGGAATTGGTCATACCAAGTTCTTCAGCCTTGGCATTCATTACATCGGCGAAGGCTTCCTCGGAGCCAGCAATATAGTAAGCCGTTGCCAGACAGCAATCACAACCGGAGGGAAGGAGGATACCATAAAGGCAATCCTTTACCGTCAGTTCTTCTCCACTGTAATAGCCTGCGGTACTGGCATCTACCAGTTCCAGAGCTTCATAGATACCATAAGGAATGGTCATGATATCGTTGAGTTTATTGTTTTCCTGTGCATATTCTGCCAGGATCAGTGTCGTCAGCAACTTGGTCATGGAAGCGGGTGCTAACTGCTCATCTCCGTTCTTGACCGCAACAACACCGCCCAGATCATCATCTCTGAAACGGATCAGGATCGCGGAGGTACTGGTGGAATCATCCAGTACATGCTCAAAGCCTTGGGTTCTGTGAGCGTAGAGCTCTTCCTCGGTGTAACCGGCCGTAAGGACAGGTTCCTCTTCTTCGGGTTCCTCGATTGCCTCCTCGATGATCTCTTCTTCTTCGGCAAGGTTCTTGGGAGCCATGCCTTCTTCAAAAGAGAGGGGAAGCAGTGACGGAGAGTGGGTCATATACGTGAAGTTCTTACGGGAATTACTCTTCGCATCTAATTCCAAAGCGGGTTGGAAGAACAGAAAATAAGCAGCTCCGATCACGACCAGGAGTAAAACACTCCAGACGGCGATCAAGGTAGCAGTCATTTTTTTATCAGTCATATATGTTCCTGCTTTATTCGTAGATTATCCTGAGTATTATACTATGAAAGCGGGATGAAAACAATCATCAGCCTTCACAGGACAGGGGCAGATTTTTGTGGTACAATGGGTCAGAAGTTTTTCAGAAAGGATATAGGCAAGTGTTTTATCTGATAAAGGATGTATTAGAAAGCTGTACCATGGACAAGGCGCTTACGCATGAAGCGAAATACGTGGGAATCCTGACAGCGGAAGAATGGGCTCAGTATAAAGATCGTCTGGAGATCGAGATCGATCTTCCTATGGAGATCAATGAGATACATGATACCAGAGCAGAGGTAAACTATGATTCGCTGACCGGATCCTTTTATATCCCGGAGAGAAATTTTGAGATCCAGGTCTATAACGGTTTTTCCTTTGCGATGGATGAAAAAGGGATCATCTTCATCGATCAGGGAAACACAGTGGAAAAATATATCCAAAAGATCCAGAGCACTAAGAAGTGGCGTTATCCCTCTCTTGAGAGATTCCTGTATGATTTTCTGGAATGTATCGTGGCAGAGGATGTAAAGTTCCTTGCCTCCTGCGAGGACGAACTGGACCGTATCGAGAGTAAGATCCTGAAGCAGGAGAATGATGCAACTATCGTCAAAGAGATCAACGATATACGCTGGGTCCTTCTGGAAATGCGCAATCACTATGAGCAGTTGATCGATCTCAGTCAGGAACTGGAAGAGAACGAAAATGACTTTTTCCAGGAAGAGAATCTTCGATATTTCCATATGTTCTCTGTCAGAGTCGAGAGATTAAGAGACTCTCTGGCACACCTTCGAGAGTTTTCACTGCAGCTTAGAGATCTGTATCAGACCCATCTGGATGTCAGACAGAACAGGATCATGACGATCCTGACCGTACTGACGACAGTCTTTTTCCCTTTGTCCATCATTACCGGATGGTATGGAATGAACTTTGTCTACATGCCTGAATTATCAGGTCAGTATTCTTATCTCATCGTTATCATTATCAGTGTATTGATCGTTATTACGGAGATCATCTGGTTTAAGAAAAAGAAATATTGGTAAATCGGTTGACAGAAGGTAAACAGAACTGAATAGAAACATGTATGGTATGCATGATAAATAAAAAGAGGAGCTTAGATCAGCTCCTCTTATGCTTTTAAGAAGGTATTTGTGTGGTCCTGACGGTGGAAGAGATACCCTCTGGCGATGAGGGTGTCATTTTTGAGTGCCACCAGATTGACATCCGAGTGCATGATCCTGGCGATCTGCTGGATATCCAGACCCTGCTGGATGTAGTCAAGGATCTCTTCATCCGGAAGAGAGTAGTGAGCGGCAAATACGTTGGCTTCGTATTCCATACGGTCACCATCGGTCTCAAAGAGCTTGAATTCCTGGAATCCGCCCATAGCGACGGCCTGCTTTCTATGGAGCAGATCATGTCCCAGCTCGTGGAGCAGTACGATCTTCTGCATCTCCTCGGAGAGATCGTCCTTCAGGAAAATAAAGCGGTTCTTTAGGATCACTTTATAGGCTCCCTTTTGATTTCGAAAATGACGAAACAAGATGGTGACGCCCATGGCCTGGGCCAGAGCATAGGGATCTCTGGTACCGTACCTTTTATAGAGCTGATCGGCTCTATGGATGATATCGATTAGTTTAATATCCAAGGGGGACTCCTTTATTGGTCATTGCCTTTGGAAGCATATTTACGATTGTTTTTCTTCGCCAGCCAGTATGCCTCCTGGATCGCCTGCATCATCTCGTCCATGTCCTCTTCATCCAGCTCACCGCCGGCAAAGAGTCCACCGACCTGTGTAATGAGTTCTCTGGCCTGATCGGCACCCTTAGCTCCGTAGCGGTTCTCTGCTTCGGCAACAAACAGGTCTTCCTCCGTCATGAGAAAGTTGGTATCCACATCCAGAACAGAAGCGAGCAGATGGTAGGTCTCTCGGCTTTTAGGATAGGAACGACCGGCTTCGTAGCTCTGGACAGTACGGGTAGTTACTTCGATCTTTTCAGCCAGTGCAGTCTGGGAAAGACCTTTTTCTTTACGGTAGTAACGAACTTTTTCAGCGAAATTCATGAGAGCCTCCTTGTGAATCTTCGTATTGACAGGAATGGATGATATGGGTAAAATGCAATCAAACACGAAGAACAACTTCGCATTCATCCTACTATAATCTTCGTGTTTTGTCAAGAAGCTTCGCGTAAGTTTTCTAAGAACACTTAAGAAAGGAGGCAGCAGCGATGCGGTACGTGAAGAAATATGTCCATGTGAATGCCGATTTTTTGCCGGATGGCAGACTGCGGCCTCAGTATGTGATCTGGGAAGATGGGCGACGCTTTGAAGTGGACCGGGTTACCGAATGCCGAAGGGCTGCCAGCCTGAAGGCAGGCGGTACCGGGATCCGCTTTACCTGTATCATCAAAGGAAAAGAACATTACCTGTATTACGAAGATAACTTCAAGTGGTTCGTGGAGGGAAAAGCCGTATAAGTTACCGGTGGGGTTTGAGAAATACCTTCTGTATATGCTATAATGAAGAATCACTTTTTACAGGAGAACGTCACTGGTTTATGAAAAAGATAGTCATCGGCATTCTGGCCCATGTAGATGCCGGAAAAACCACACTTTCGGAAGCCCTTCTGTACCGTTCCGGTCAGATCCGAAAGTTAGGCAGGGTAGATCATCAGGATTCTTTTCTGGACCAGGAAGCCCAGGAACGTGAGAGGGGCATTACGATCTTCTCCAAACAGGCTCGTTTCTTTTTACCGGGACCAGAAAATCCGGGAACAGAGGTCATTTTGCTGGATACCCCCGGACATGTGGATTTTTCCAGTGAAATGGAAAGAACGCTGCAGGTACTGGATTATGCAGTCCTTGTGATCAGCGGATCCGATGGCGTTCAGAGTCATACCAGAACACTGTGGCGGCTGTTAAAACGTTATAACGTACCGGCTTTTATTTTTGTCAACAAGATGGATCTTCAGCAGAAGACCAGAGAAGAATTATTAGAAAACCTGCAGAAGGATCTCTCTGCAGGCTGTATTGATGTGACAGATGGACTGTCTAATGCTGCAGAGAACATTGCCATGCTGGATGAAAAGCTGATCAATGATTATCTGGAGAGCGGCACGGTATCTACTGACAAGATCAAGGATCTTCTGGAAAAGAGAGAACTGTTTCCCTGTTATTTTGGTTCCGCGTTAAAACTGACGGGACTGGAAAGGCTGACGGAGGATCTGGACAAATTAACAAAGAAGAAGCTTTATCCCAATGAATTCGGTGCCAAGGTCTTTAAGATCGGGCACGATCAGAACGGAGAGCGTATTACCTATATGAAGGTCACCGGTGGTAAACTCCGTGTACGCGATGTGATCAAGGGAGGCACCGGGGAAGAGGCCTGGGAGAATAAGATCAACCAGATCAGAACCTATGCCGGAGGAAAATATACTACCATCGATCAGGCAGAGGCAGGAGATGTCTGTGCTGTCACAGGACTTCAGAATACCTATCCGTCCCAGGGCCTCGGAATCGAACTGGATTCCGATGAACCTTTGCTGGACAGCTTTCTGACCTATGAAGTCATCGCCGATGACGGAACGGATCAGCACACTTTATTTGGTTATCTGAAACGTCTGGAAGAGGAAGATCCCCAGCTGCATACCACCTGGAGTGAGAAGGCCGCAGCGCTGCATGTTCAGCTCATGGGTGAGGTACAGCTGGAGGTATTAAAGCGATTGATGAAGGATCGCTTTGATACAGAGATCCACTTTGGCCCCGGCAGGATCGTTTATCGAGAGACGATCCTAAATAAGGTGGAGGGTGTTGGTCATTATGAACCCTTGCGCCATTATGCGGAGGTCCATCTGTTGATGGAGCCTCTGGAGAGGGGAGCCGGTATCCAGATCACATCGAAATTGAGTACCGATAAGCTTTCCAGACCTTTCCAGCATCTGGTATTGACCCATTTAAGTGAAAAAGTATTTGCAGGTGTTCTGACAGGAGCGCCGATTACGGATGTCCGTTTTACTCTGGTTGGCGGAGCTGCTTCCATCAAGCATACGGTAGGCGGAGATTTCCGACAGGCAACGTACCGTGCGGTCCGTCAGGGACTCATGGAAGCCAGATGTATGCTGCTGGAACCCTGGTATGATTTTGAACTTTCGGTACCGACAGCGTCCGTCGGCCGTGCCTTAAGTGATCTTCCCTTATTGTCTGCAGAATTTGAAGCACCGGAAACGGATGGTAATTTCTCTGTGATCAAGGGCTATGCTCCCGTATCCTGTCTGCAGGGCTATGCACTGCAGGTAACCTCCTACACCAAGGGAGAAGGCAACCTGCTCTGTATCCCCAGAGGGTATGCTCCCTGTCACAACGAGGATGAGATCGTCAACGGAAGTATGTATGATCCGGTGGCAGATCTGGAGAATTCTCCGGATTCCATTTTCTGTGCCCATGGGGCAGGATTCCCTGTGCCGTGGTATCTGGTTCCTTCCTACATGCATTTGGAAACGGAATACAGCTATCTGCATACGGGAAAGAGAGTGGCAGTCAGAAGAGAGAGTCAGGATCCTTCCCTTCTTTCAGAATGGCAGGAAGAGGTAGAGGAACAGACCCAGCAGGTCAAGGAAAAGTTCTCGAAGCCTGCCGGCGGCTATGGTGGAACACCTCAGGAAGACAAGGAACTCATGGCCATCTTTGAGAGGACCTACGGTAAGGTCAAGGAAAAGGACTTTGAGAAGGTAAAGAAAAGACCGAAACGCTACTCCGAGGATGATAAAAAAGAAGGCAATCCGGCCATCAAGGAATATACCAGAACCATCGAAACAGTCAAAAAGAAGGAATATCTTCTGGTGGATGGATATAATGTCATCTTCTCCTGGGAGAGTCTCCAGGAACAGTCAAAGATCAGTATGGATCTGGCAAGAAATCGCCTGATGGATCTATTAAGTGAATACCGTAGTATGCATGATTGTACGGTTATCCTGGTATTTGATGCCTATAATGTTCCCAGAGACATTGAGGATATCTATCAGTATCACAATATCTATGTTGTCTATACCAAGCAGGCGGAGACAGCAGATACCTATATTGAAAAAACAACCTACGATATGGACAAGAGCTATTCTGTCAGGGTCGTCACTTCGGATGGTGCGGAGCAGGTCATCGTACTCGGTCACGGTGCTTTGAGAGTATCCTCCAGAGAATTTGAGGATGAAGTCAAGCAGAGTCATGAACGCTTCCAGTCCACTATGGATAAGTGGAATAAGCAGGAAAAATCCAAGTTGACCCAGACTCCCTTACAGAAACTGGATCCTAAAGGAGACAAGTGATGAAACAGCTATGGTATCGACAGAGTGCATCCTGCTGGGAGGAAACGCTTCCCTTAGGATGCGGATCTCTGGGCGCAATGGTATGGGGAGATCCCAAAGAAGAGAGGATCGGCTTTAACCATGAGCTTCTCTGGTCCGGCATAGCTACCACGGACCATTCCCAAAAGCATCAGCATGAGGAGGATCTTCCTAAAGTCAGAGAATGGATCCGTCAGGGAGATTACCAAAAAGCCGAGCGCTATATGGAAGAACACTTTCTGGATGAGTATACGGAAAGTTATATGCCGGCGGGAGATCTTAGGATCTTCATGGGAAATGAAGCGGATCGTATTTCAGAGTACAGAAGAGAACTTATCCTGGATACGGCTAAAGCGCTGGTGGATTATTCGCTGGGGGATAGCCATATCCAAAGAGAGATGTTTACCTCTCATCCCGAAAAGACCTTTTTCTGGAAGCAGACCTCATCTAAGAAGATCGATCTGAAGATCTTTTTTGAATCGGAAGAGATGCTTGTTTCAGCGAAAAAAGCGGATGAGAATACCCTTGTCTATCGGTTCCGTTTACCGGAGCATGTGGATCCCAACTATCTTGGTGAAAGAGAGAATGCCATTATCTGGGGACCTAAGGGAAAAGAATATGATGTCACGATCAGGGTGCTTGAATGTGACGGTAAATGGACGATCCGGGAGGATGAAAAAGCCGGGATCGATCTGAAGGATACCAAGGAGATCGTTCTTTCCCTCTCTGTGTTGGAAGAGGCACTGGATCATACCAAGAGTTATATAGAGCATGTGAAAGCCCATACAGAGGATTACAGACGCCTTTATTCGCGTGCTGAACTGGAGATCGGAGACGAGGATCTTCGTCCTACGGATGAAAGGCTCAAAGATCCGGATCCTTCTTTGTATGCGCTGTATTATCAATACGGACGTTATCTGTTGATCTCTTCTTCCAGAAAGGGAGGACTTCCTGCCACATTGCAGGGAATCTGGAGCTGGCAGATGAGAGCTCCCTGGAGCAGCAACTATACCACCAATATCAACCTGCAGATGAACTACTGGCCGGCGCTGGTCACTAATCTGGAGGAGTGTGATGAGGTCTATATCGACTTCATCAAAAGGATCTGTGAAGAAGGAAGAAAGACGGCAGCTGCCTTTGGATGTGAAGGATCCTGCTGTGGTCATAATTCCGACGGCTATGCCCATACCTATCCGGTGGGAGTTGCCAGAGGAGAAGAGGGAGGTAATCCTTCCTGCCTGATGTGGGCCTTTTATCTCATGGCAGAGGTATGGATGGATCAGGAGGTCTTTCGTAAATATCAGTACCATCCCGATCTTACCTACCTGAAGGATACGGTCTATCCTCTGTTGAAGGCCAGTGCGGAGTTCCTGACAGATTTTCTTGTGGAACAGGATGGATATTATGTCACTTCTCCTTCTACCACACCGGAAAACCGGTTTGAGAAGGATGGTTTCAGAGCCGGTGTTTCCTATGCCACCACCATGGATATGACCATGGTGAGAGAACTGTTCCGGAACTTCCGTCTGACCATGGAAGGGTTAGAAGAAGCGGGGGTCGAAGAGGAAGAGGGACGTTTACTTCTTAGAAAGATCGAGATCATAGAGCCAAAACTCTATCCGGTCCATTTCAATAAGGATGGTTCTGTCTGTGAATGGTTTGAAGAACAGACAGAGATCGAAAAGGGACATCGTCATGTATCCCATCTCTATGGACTGTTCCCCTCAGATCTTTGGAGAAACGATGAAGAGATGAAACGAGCTGTCAGAAAGACCCTGGAAAACCGAATGGCTGCCGGAGGCGGACATACGGGATGGAGTCTTTCCTGGATACTCAACCTCTATACCTTACTGGAAGATGAAGAAAAGGTCAGTCAGTATCTGAAACAGATGTTTGAAAGATCCACCTATCCCAATCTCTGGGATAAGCATCCTCCTTTCCAGATCGACGGTAACTTCGGCATGACGGCAGCCATTGCCCATATGTTGGTAGAGGAGAAGGAGGGAGATGTCCGCTTGCTTCCCTGTTTGCCAAAGGAATGGCAAAAGGGAGAAGTCAAAGGACTTTGCCTTCCCGGAAATAAGGTTGTCAGCTTCCGATGGGAAGAGGGAAAGGTCATCGAGGATTCCGTTCAGGTCGAAATATATCGATAATGACACATTTGGGGTCAGAGCAAAAATGTAGATAACTGCAAAAGGCAGAAAAAGAGAGCGAGAATGAAGTGTTTTGAACTTCATTCTCGCTCTCTTTTTCGTCATATATATTTTTGATAATCTTATGCTTTCTTGGCAGCGTAGATCGCTTTAGCACGAAGACCTGCATCCAGGATCTCCTTACGCATACGGATGTTCTTGGGAGTAACCTCGACCAGCTCGTCATCGGCGATGAACTCCAGACACTCTTCAAGAGACAGAAGCTTGGGAGGAGTTAAGCGAAGGGCTTCATCGGCAGCGGAAGAACGCATGTTGGTAGCGTGCTTTCTCTTGCAGACGTTAACGGCGATATCCTCGGCACGGGAACTCTCACCAACGATCATTCCTTCGTAGACATCGGTGCCGGGTCCGATGAACATGGTTCCACGCTCCTGGGCAGCATGCAGACCGTAGGTAACAGCCTCACCGCTCTCATGAGCGATCAGAGAACCGCGGGAACGAGGAGCGATCTCACCCTTGAAGGGCTTGAAACTGTCGAAGATATGGTTCAGGATAGCGGTTCCTCTGGTCTCGGTCATCAGCTGAGAACGATATCCAAGAAGACCTCTGGCGGGGATCAGGAACTCTACACGGGTATAACCGCCCTGGGTAGGTGCCATATTGACCAGCTCAGCCTTACGAGCGGAAGCACCTTCGATCAGGACACCGGTGAACTCATCGGGAAGATCGACATAGAGCTTTTCATAGGGCTCCCATACCTGACCATTGACCATCTTGGTGATGACCTTGGGAGAGGTAACAGCAAACTCATAACCCTGACGACGCATTTCCTCGATCAGGACGGAAAGGTGAAGCTCACCACGTCCGGAAACGACGAAGGAGTCGGGGCTGTCAGTCTCTTCCACACGCAGAGAGATGTTGGATTCCAGCTCACGGAACAGACGGTCACGGATGTGACGGGAGGTGACATAATCACCTTCGCGGCCTGCAAAAGGACTCTTATTGACGGTAAAGGTCATGGAGAGGACAGGCTCATCAATGGCAACGAAGGGAAGGGGTTCGATGTTGCTGGGATCACAGATGGTCTCACCGATATTGATATCTTTCAGACCGGCAACGGCAACAATCTCACCGGTGCTGGCATCCTCTACGGGAACACGACGCATATTGTCGTAGATATACAGATTGGAGATACGGATATTGGAGGTGGTTCCGTCCTTACGGCAGACGGTGCAGTTGTCACCCACCTTCAGAGAACCGCGATCGATACGTCCTACCGCGATACGACCGGTATAGGTGTCGTAGTCGATGTTGGAAACAAGAAGCTGAAGATCTCCCTCAGCATCACCCTGAGGACAGGGGATCGCGCTGATGATGGTCTCGAACAGAGGCTTCATATCGGTACCGACTTCGCCGGAATCCATGGATGCCCAGCCTTCTCTTGCGGAAGCAAAGACAACGGGAGAATCCAGCTGTTCATCGGAAGCACCAAGGTCCATCAGAAGTTCCAGAACCTCATCAACGACCTCATCAGGACGTGCATTGGGACGATCGACTTTGTTGATAACGATAACAGGAGTCAGGTTCAGATCCAGTGCCTTCTTCAGAACGAAACGGGTCTGAGGCATACAGCCTTCATAAGCGTCGACCAGAAGCAGAACGCCATTAGCCATTTCCAGAGCACGCTCAACCTCACCGCCGAAATCGGCATGGCCGGGAGTATCGATAATGTTGATCTTATAGTCGTTATAGTACAGAGAAGTGTTCTTTGCCAGGATGGTAATACCGCGCTCTTTCTCCAGATCTCCGGAGTCCATGACACGTTCTTCTACTTCCTGGTTGTCACGGAAAATACCGCTCTGATGCAGCAGTGCATCGACCAGGGTGGTCTTACCGTGGTCTACGTGAGCGATGATAGCTATGTTACGGATCTTATTCTGTTCGATCATAATATTCCCCTTAAAAAAATGTCGATATAGTCTACCATGGAACAAAAAGAACTATCAATGAAAAAACCGCTGAAAATAGTGAAAAAGTGGTCCAACTCCCTGTCAAAATACGATAATAAGTACAGGGAGGAAAATAGAATGAAAACAGGAAAGATAACAAAAGACAAGGCTATCAGGCTGATCGCGGTATTGGTCCTTGCCATAGGAGGCATGATCTGGTGGCGCATCGGCCCAGCAAGGGAGAAAGAACCGGTCATTATCATGGCAGAGCGCTCATCATCTTCCACGGAAGAAACACAGAGCCATGTGGAAGAGTCAGAGATAAGTTCCCCGGTACAGGAGATATCCATCGTCATAGCAGAGACTTCAGAGGAACCCATCGTCTATCTGGGAGTCCATGTATCAGGTGCAGTCAACGGACCGGACAAGGTCTATCTGCTGCCGGAGGGAAGCCGGATCCTGGATGCCATCGAGGCTGCAGGAGGAGCAAAGGATTCTGCGGATCTTTCCCTTCTGAATCTGGCGGAGTACATCGTAGATGGTGAGAGGATCTTTGTTCCGGAAGTAGAAGGTAAGAGTGCGGCGGTGAACGATCGCTATGTAAAAGATCAGTTCATCGTCCTTCCAAAGGAACCGGAGAGTACACAGGAGGAGGGATCATCTAAGGATGGTTTCCACTTGACCAACATCAATGAAGCCACTAAAATAGAACTAATGGAGCTTCCGGGGATCGGCGAGAGCTATGCCGAGAGGATCATCCAATACCGGGAGACCATGGGACCTTTTGGGTCCATAGAAGAGATCATGAATGTCAGCGGGATCGGAGAGAGTAAGTTTGAAAAGCTGAAACCTCTGATCACGGTGGATTAGATAGGAGAATGATATGGCAGTCCGTGTACTGGTAGTAGATGATGAAAAGCTGATCGTCAAAGGGATCAGACTGGCCCTGATGCAGGATGGCATGGAGGTGGATACCGCCTATGACGGTGAGGAAGCCTTCCATATGATCCAGAGCAAGTCCTATGATATCGTGATCCTGGACGTTATGCTGCCGAAAATGGATGGCATCGAGGTGTGTCAGCAGGTCAGAGAGTTCTCCAATGTGCCGATCCTGGTGCTGACCGCCAAGAGTGAGGACATGGATAAGATCCTCGGCCTGGAATTCGGTGCGGATGACTATATGACCAAGCCCTTTAATATCCTGGAACTGAAGGCAAGGATCAAGGCGATCCTCCGCCGTACCAGAAAGCAGGAGGACCTGGGTAAAAATGTTTCCGAATTCCGTGATCTGAAGGTGGATTTTGAAGCCAGAAGAGTCTTCCTGAAGGGAAAGGAGACCTCCCTGACGGCGAAAGAATTCGATCTTCTCGAACTGCTTTCCAAGAATGCAGGCAAGGTATACAGCCGTGAACAGCTTCTGGATCTGGTATGGGGATATGATTACCCCGGCGATGTGCGTACTGTCGATGTTCATGTGAGAAGACTGAGAGAAAAGATCGAGCCGAATCCCGGTGACCCCACCTATATTCAGACCAAATGGGGTGTCGGATATTTCTTCAAGGCGTAAGGAACGCATAAGCAAATGGCATTTAATTTTAAACAACATCGGGGGTGGACCTTTCTTAAAAGTGTCCACTTCCGTATTTTTATCATAACGACCCTGGTCTTCTGCCTTTTTGGAGCCTTGTTGATGGGTTCCATTATCAAAAGCTGGAAGTCCTCCGTTGTTTCTCAGCGTCAGATGGAAGGAAGCCGCTATGCCCATATGATCGCGGCGGAGATCTCCAAGGAAGAGGATATCCATTCAGGTACCTCTTACTATATCAACAGTTACACCAGAGTCCTCGTTCTGGACAAGGAAGGTCTGGTACAGAAAGATTCTTTCCATGTGGCGGAGGGCGATCGAATCGTCAACGATGCATTTAAGACAGCGCTGATGGGAGAGAGTGTTTCTTTAACGGAAGGGTCTCTTTATGGCGTCTATGTACCGATCAAGGAAGAAACATCCGGAAAAGTCATAGGAGCAGTCCTGGTACTTTCCGATATGACGACCCTGGAGATGGAGATCGAAGATAGTGAGGACAGGATGATCCTGATGGCAGTCGCTTTAGGGATCCCTGCGATCGTTTTGTTTTATCTGATTGCTCTTATCTCAATGAAGCCCCTTAGAAAGATCATCTACTGGCTGCAGCATTTTTCTCAGGCGGAGGTCAGAAAGTATGGCCGTCCCAAGAGAAAAGTCGAGGATGAGTACACCTATATCGTGGAGGCAGTCGATGAAGCGACCAGAGATTTCCTGGTCATGGATCAGTCAAGAAGTGAATTCGTTTCCAACGTTTCCCATGAATTGAAGACGCCCCTTAGCTCCATCAAGGTATTGACGGAGTCCTTGCTGTTGCAGGAAGGCGTCGGTGAAGAGATCTACCGGGAATTTCTGGAGGATATCAATTCAGAGATCGATCGTATGAACAACATCATCAATGACCTGTTGACCCTGGTAAGACTGGAAGAGGGTGAAAAGGTACTGAATCCCACGAAGGTCTCTTTGCTGGAACTTATAGAGGTCATTGTCAAACGATTAGAGCCCCTTGGAAGAGAGCGCAATATCTCTCTGCTCATGGAGGAGTGTGAAGATCTGACCATCGAAGCCGATGAGACAAAACTTACCTTAGCCATCACCAACCTGATCCAGAATGCGATCAAATACAATCACGAAAACGGATCGGTCACGGTGTCCTGTGCCAAGAAGGTGGATGCGATCCATATCACAGTCAGGGATACAGGATTTGGTATCGAGAAAGAGCACTTTGAGAAACTCTTTGATCGATTCTATCGCGTGGATAAGGCAAGAGACAGAAATTCCGGAGGAAGCGGACTGGGATTGTCCATCGTTAAGAGGATCATCTCTTTGCACCGGGGAGAGATCCTGGTGGATTCCACGGTAGGTGAAGGTTCTGTCTTTACCATCGTTCTTCCCGTAGAGAGGGAAAATGAGGGGGATGAGGAATGAGTCATACGAAACGATACCTCGTTATCATCCTTTTATGTTTCAGTGCTTTCCTCTGCCTATCCTGTGGAAAGAGCGAGAAAGGTGCGGGATCTGACGATGCCTCTCTTTCCTCCATGCTGACGAGAGAGGTTATGGCAAGAGTTTATTTCCTGGATCCTGATAAGGAAGTATTGACAGGGGAAGACAGGCTGCTGGTCTTGGGACCGGCAGAGGAGATGAGTCTTGCCATTATGAAGGCTTTGATCGAGGGACCGGAGGAAGAGGGACATCTTCCTGTGATGCCAAGAGACACGAAGCTGATCGATGTACGTGTCGATCAGGGAATCTGCAGCGTGGATCTGAGCAGTGAGTTTCAGATCAATCATGAAGGAACGGAGCTCCTGGAAAAACTGACGGTCTATGCCATCGTCAATTCGCTTACAGAATCCGGAGAGATCGACAAGGTTCAGATCCTGATCGAGGGAAAACAGGTAGAGACCTATAAAGCCTATCTGGCCTTGGATCACCTTCTTGAGAGAGATGAGAGCCTGATACGATGATGGTTTAAGATTGAGATCAAAAGTGGATGGGAATGTGAATAGAAAAAAGATCACGAAGCGTCCCATGGTGCTGCTTTTTCTTGGTTATTCCTGCTTTTTAATGTTGGTGGTCGCTGTGTTTCCCTCTGTAGGGGATAGGATCTTTGGATGGACGAAAAAAGAGACTTTGCTGAAAGCATGGACGGAGTCCTTCGAAGAAAGACAGTATAGTGCGCCGGTGATCACCCTGGCGGGCAAGGTAGAAAACGTACAGGAAACAGCCTACGGCTATCGATGGACTATCAAGGTCGATCGAAAGACCATGGAACACTATACACAGATAAGAGTCCCCTTACAGGGATTCAGAGTAACTGCGTATAGTGATGGAAAGACGGATGTA
>JAZUIK010000204.1:0-10203 GCA_045642205.1 Bianqueaceae bacterium | reverse complement strand
CGCTCGACTTGCATGTGTTAAGCGTGCCGCCAGCGTTCATCCTGAGCCAGGATCAAACTCTTAAATTTGATCTGTCTTGACAGTTCTTTCGAACTGTTTTACAAGCATTAAATTACTTTGTGAATTGATCGAGTATAAATTGCTTTACACTTATCTCTTTCACGATACTCGCTCTTTCGAGACGAGTTTCGTTCTCAGATGTTACACTGTTCGATTTTCAAAGTTCTTACGATCCGTGGATCGTTTGTGATCTTTACATCACAAAGTCTGGGTGACAGGAGTTGAACCTGCGGCCTCTTGAACCCCATTCAAGCGCTCTACCAAACTGAGCTACACCCAGATTTTTGTTTCGCTCTCTCAAGCGGAACGAATGATATTCTACCTCATGTTTACGAGGAAGTCAACACCCTTTTCATATATTTTTTAATCTTTTTTTGAGATTCAAAAACAATCTACTGATTACGCATATTGCATAATCCAATATTCTCGAAAAGAAGGTGATGAATATATTACACTTCATTTCCACATTTTGCAAGTCCTTCTTTATATAGTATTTTGTTTTCTATGTATTGATACAAACAAAACGAATTTAGCGTTCTATTTTCGTTCTCTTCCTCTTATATATTGATTGTTATTCCATATCCCATTTGCTATAATGACTATGTTCGGTAATTTGGCTATTTACAAAATTCCGAGAAGGTCTCGGAGAAACAATTAGGAGACATTATGGGACTTACGTCAATTTTAAAGTTACTCGCCGGCATCGGTCTTTTCCTCTATGGTATGAGCATGATGGGCGACGGACTAAAGGATATCGCCGGTAACTCACTGGAAAGAATCCTCGAGAAGCTTACAAACAGTCGTGTCAAGGGACTGGCACTTGGTACTGCGGTTACTGCGATCATTCAGAGTTCTGCTGCAACCTGTATCATGCTTCTTGGTTTTATCAATGCAAACATCATGGGACTTTCCCAGGCTATTCCCGTAGCCTTTGGTGCTAACATCGGTTCTACTATCACCGGTCAGATCCTTCGTTTAGGAGATCTGGCTGAGGGTAACATCATCCTGACCATGTTAAAGCCCTCCTCTTTCGCTTCTTTATTGATCGCATACGGTACTGTCGTACTGGTATTCATCAAATCTAAGAAGAAGCGTTTCAACTCTGTTGCTTATGTACTTCTTGGATTGGGTATCCTGTTCTTTGGTATGAACACCATGGAAAGCACCATCTCTCCTCTGAGAGATAACCCCGCTTTCGTTGGCCTCTTTACCATGTTCAGCAATCCCTTTGTCGGTATTCTTGTTGGTGTCGCTGTTACAACGATCATCCAAAGTTCTTCCGCTTCCGTCGGTATCCTGCAGGCGTTGTCCTCCACAGGTGCACTTAGCTGGAGCGTAGCGATCCCGATCATCCTTGGACAGAATATCGGTAAATGCAGTACCGTTCTTCTCGGATGTATCGGTGCTTCCAAAGATTCCAAGAGACTTGCTTTGATCCACACCTTGTTCAACGTACTTGGTGTTGCAATCCTCGGAGGAGCCCTTTATCTCATCAACAGTTTTGTCCACTTCTCATTCTGGACTACCGCTGTTAATCGTGGTAATATCGCAGACTTCCATACATTGTTTAATTTCGCTACAGCCATCCTCCTTCTTCCCTTCTCTACTGTTTTAGCGAAGCTGGCACAGAAGGTTATCCCCGATGACGCTACCAAGACCAAGCATCACCGTGTTGATCAGCTGGACGATCTGCTGCTTAAGACTCCTATGATCGCAATGGATGCCGCTCGTAAGGTAACCATCCAGATGGGATACGCAGCACGCGAAAACTTTGACATCGTTTCTGACTTTGTTGCTACCGGTGGCGAGATCGATAACGATAAGTTAGCTATATACGAAGAAAACGAGAACTTCCTGGATACAGCTGAATCCAAGATCAGTGACTATCTGGTCCGTATCGATCCTCAGGGAACCAACGCTAACCTTGAAATGAATGAGATCCTTCGTTCCGTCGGAGACTTCGAACGTATCGGTGATTACTGCGATAATATCTACGATATGATCATCTACAACCAGGAAAACAACCTTTCCTTCTCCGATATCGCTCTCCAGGAAATGGAGCAGATGAACAATGCGATCCACAACATCCTGGATCTGACTGTTCAGGCATTTGAGACCAGAGACTTCTACATCGCTTCTCAGGTCGAACCTCTGGAGCAGGTTATCGATTCTCTTAAGGAGACCATCTCCTCTCGTCATATCGAGCGACTCAAAAACAACCTCTGTTCCGTTCAGGCCGGTATTTCTTTGATGGAATATCTGAACAGTGCAGAACGAATTTCCGATCACTGTTCCAACGTCGCTATCCACTCTATCCGTTCCCGTTCTACTAAGGCAAACTTCGATACACATTCTTATCTGAATTCTCAGCACAAGAAAGAATCCGGAGAATATGCAGATCAGTATCAGAACTTCTCCCAGATGTACCTGGTACCCGTCCAGAACCTGACCACGGTCGAAGAAGAGTTGGCTCAGCAGAAGAAAAAACGTGATCTGGAATACCTTGCCAGTGTCGGCGAAAATGTTGAAGAACTCCTGAAGCCCGCTTCTCTTGAAGATGCTTCCAGTGTAATCCTTTCCACCACTTCAAAGAGTGATAAGAAGGCCGATAAGAAAGCTGAAAAGGCAGAGAAAAAGGCTAAAGACAAGTCTGACAAGAAAGCAGATAAGAAAGCCGATAAAAAGGCCGACAAGAAGAAGAAATAACTTTAAAGCGATACTTAATATTTCAGTATCTGCAATAGTTCAACCAGTTGATCGCTCTTGCCTCTATGGGAGAGCGATTTTCTGTACATCTATCTTTTTATCTCGTAAGATTGGAGCCTTATGAACACGCAATTACAGAACATCCTCACCAACATCGACTTCACAGAAGAACAGATCCGATTCTTCCTTGAACTGAACACCTCATTAACTGAGTCTGATCTTCAATGGATGAATGATCACTTAAAAGACTACCTTCTCGAGAGCGAACTTACCCTGACACCGGATGAGATCAATCATAAGACCGAAAATGATCTTTCTGTCTGGGCTGAAGAAAAGGGGATTTCCCGCTACACTGCCAACATGCTTTTCCTGATCCGTGCTCTCCCCTCTTTATATACCCGCTATCAGGAGAAGGGGTTGTCCGATGAGATGTTCTATTGTATCTCTCACGATCTGACCAACAAATTGAATGAATGCATCAAGATGCACCAGGTAATGGGCACCTTTGTTTTCTATTGGTTCCATCGTCATTTCAGAATGGATTTATTCGGTCTGGGACGTTTCCAGTATGAGAAGCGTTCTTTTCCCATGGATGATCTGGCTTTTTACCATGATGACAATGGTAAGGTACAGTATTGTCCCGCCTGTGAGCTTGACGGAATCCAGCCTTTCTATGTATTAAGGAAAGACTCTCCCGTATATAACTTCCATATCCCGTCTTGCGGCCCCATGCCCTTAGACTCCCGTCTGGATTCATATAAAAAAGCACATGAATTCTTTGGAACTCCAGAAGGCGAACCCATCGCCCTCGTCTGTGATTCCTGGCTGCTCTGGCCCGAAAATGATTTCCTGTTCCCTGCAGGCTCTAACATGCACGGATTCTTCGATGATTTTCAGATCGTCAGTTCCCGTGCTCCCAGAGAAGGAAGCATTTTCCCTGATGACTGGCGTGTCTACTATACCCACTTTACCGGAGACATTTCGGTCCTTCCTCAGAAGACCGCCCTCCAAAAGAATATTGCCAGCCACCTTTCCAAAGGCGGAGTGATCGGCAGTGGTTTCGGTATCATCCTGTTCGATGGAGAGAAGATCATTTCAAAGTAATCCATCTTCCCTTTAATCATTACTACTCGATTCATCTATCCCAATACAAAGAAAGAAGGACATGCGCTGTTGCATGTCCTTCTCTGTTTTCTCAAGACCTTTTAAAGTCCTTTATTTCAACTTTTCCTGCTTCAGTCAGGTAGACCTTTCCTGTTCCCTTTTCCATGGTCTGAGGGAGCGTTAAAGGCATCTCAACCGCAGGTTTGGTATCTCCCGGTGTCAGCAGTTGCTTCATCAGTCCATCATCCAGATGCGCACCGTATCGATCCAGAGAGTCTATCCAAACAGTAAACTTGCATCCCTGTTTCCAGTTAGTGCAGTAATAAGCCTTAGAATTTCTCAGCACATTACCGTTATGGCATACAGGACAGATTCCAAGTTCAGATGCTCTACCGCTTCCTTCACTTCCCTGTGAACGAGCGTTTCTTTTCTTCTTTTCTTCTCTCTGGAACTTCACCGTTTCATTGACCGTACCTGCAGAACCTACGATATATCTTACATAGCGTTCGATACTGCCCATGAACCTTTCAGGATCCATGGAACCCTGGTAGATCTTCTCCAGAGATCTTTCCCACTTACCTGTCATTTCGGGAGACTTCAGTTCCTGAGGAACGATAGCGATCAGCTGTTTACCCTTCTCCGTGGGAAGCAGCGCCTTTCCCTGACGATGGATATATTTAACAGCGATCAATCTCTCGATAATGGAAGCTCTGGTAGCAGGTGTTCCCAAAGACAGCTTGTCCATCTCTTCCTTCAGGTCTTCATCTTCGATATACTTACCGGCATATTCCATTGCCGTCAGCAAGGTAGCTTCCGTAAAAGGTTTCGGTGGCTGCGTCTTCTTCGACTGTATCGCTGCCTTTTCGATAGGGACGATCTCCCCTACTTTCAGTTCAGGAAGATTCGTTTCTTCTTCCTCGTCTTTCGAAGATTTTTTGGAGCGTTTCGTTTTACCGGTCTTAGTTACGGCATCCTGTGTATCCTTCTTTCGAAGTGCCATAAAACCAAGTTCTGTGATCACACGGCCTCTTGCTGAGAACAGCTCATTGTATCCCATAGATGCATCTTCCACCCTGAGGATCGCTTCCGTGCTTTCATACTCGTAGGCAGGATAAAAGACCTCCATCAAACGCTGACACACCATCTTATAGATCGCTGCCTCATCAGAGGGAAGCTTACTCAGGTCCGGTGTTTTAGGCGTCGGAATGATCGCATGGTGATCTGTGATCTTGCTATTATCGATGATACGCTTAGAAAAGCGCAGTTCTTTGATACCCATCAGGGCATCGTGGAACTCAGGCACATTGATGGCATGGAGTGTCTTTCTGACAGTTTCCTTCATATCATCGGGAAGATGCCTGCTATCCGTTCTCGGATATGTCAATAGCTTATACTTCTCATATAGACTCTGGGCAATATTCAACGTCTTATTCGCAGAAAATCCGTATCGCCTGTTGGCGTCTCTCTGTAATTCCGTCAGGTCATATAATAAAGGCGGAAGCTGCTTTCCGGGAGTTTTCGTCACGGATTCCACCGTTGCTTTTCCGATCTTCTCGGCTCCCTCTGCGATCCTTTTCGCGTCTTCTTCCTTCTCGAGCCTTGTCTCTTTCTGCTTTTCTTTAGAGGAAGTACTTACTTTATCTGTTTCCAGAGTAGCCTGATCTGTTTCACTGCCATCCGTTTCCTTATGATCTGTCTCTTTATCTTTCCAGGTAAACCAGCCGCTTAAGAAAGCCGAATCCTCAGGTGAATGAAGGCCTGATGGATGATTCAGCTTGACCTCATAGTAGTTTTCCGGTACAAAGCTATCGATCTCTTTCTGGCGATTGACAATGATCGACAGTGTCGGAGTCTGCACACGACCTATGGAAAGTAACGCATCATATTTTACTGTAAAGGCACGGGAACCATTGATCCCAACAAGCCAATCGGCCTCAGAACGGCATTTGGCACTGTCAAAGAGGGAATCATACTCTCTTCCGTCTTTCAGGTCATGAAAGCCCTTTCTGATGGCTTCATCGGTCATACTGGATACCCAGAGACGATCAAACGGCTTCTTGCATCCGGCTACCTGATAGATATAGCGGAAGATCAGTTCTCCTTCTCGTCCGGAGTCTGTACCACAGATGATACGAGATGTCTCTTTTGAGTTCATCAGTTTCTTCAGGATCTGGAACTGTTTTCCGTTTCCTCGAATGACCTGAAGTTTCATTTCCGGCGGAATGATAGGAAGGTCCGCGTAATTCCACCGTTTGTATCGATCATCATATTTATCGGGCTCGCATAATTCAATGAGATGACCCACTGCCCAGCTGACGATATAGTCATCCCCGATAAGGCAACCATCGCCCCTTCCGGAACACTTCAGCACCCGGGCATAATCTCTGGCGACAGAGGGTTTCTCTGCGATCACCAGGATCTTCTGCTTTGTCTCGGGAGTTTTCTCACTCATTTCTCCGACCCCTTATCATTACTTCCTGATACTAGAAAGACCTTGATCCAAGGATCAAGGTCTTCATGAGTTACAAATTAATTGTACTTTCTCTTTCTTGCTGCTTCAGCCTTCTTCTTTCTCTTTACGCTGGGCTTCTCGTAATGTTCTCTCTTACGGATTTCCTGCATAATGCCAGCCTTAGCACAGCTTCTCTTGAAGCGACGAAGAGCGCTGTCCAGTGACTCGTTTTCCTTAACGATAACAGTTGCCATGTTCTACACCCCCTCCGGTTTAAAGATTTTGTATGCATATTCGAAATGCAGCATCTGCAATAACCTCGCAAATACGATGCAATGCGGAAAATGGCACTTGAATATTATACTTCGGCTTTTACTGTACGTCAACCCTGAAGTGCGGAGGAATTACTTCTTTTTGAAGAAGCCCTTCTTCTCACCCTTCTCCAGGATCTTTCTATCATATGCATCCAGATCATCCTCGGGAAGATCGTCACCAACGACCTCATCCTTGGGTGCAACAGCCTTCTCATCAACAACCTTCTCGGTCAGGTTGGGCTCCTTGATAGCAGCTACCTGAGAACGAAGAACAGGGATCATAACGGTCTTGTTGGTACCAAACTCAACAACAAGATTGTCGTTGACCATGCTGACGACCTTACCGTACATACCATTGTTCAGCAGTACCCAGTCACCGGTCTTCAGGCTGCTCTGCATCTTCTCGGTCTCCTTCTGCTGCTTACGCTGGGGACGGATCAGAACAAAGTAAAGGATCGCAATGAATACGGCATAGATTGCCAGCATACTCCATAAGCTGCCGCCTGCACCAGCAGGAGCTGCATCTAATACGAATAAGTTCATAAGTTCCTCCTATAATTTAGAAACATGCAAAGAAAATTATACAGTAAATGAGACGAATGTCAAGATAAGATTATCAGGACATCTTTCTTTTGTTTCTGGGTGCATTTTCTTCCAGGAAGCCATCCAGACGCATCTTCTTATACTGGGCGAAGTTTCCTTCATCCAGCGCATTTCGGATCTCTTCCATCAGATGATTGTAGTAGTACAGATTATGGATAACGCACAGTCTCATACCCAGCATTTCCTTAGCCTTCAGAAGATGGCGTACATAACTTCTGGAGAAGTTACGGCAGGTAGGACACTGACAGTCAACACCGATAGGACGATCATCCAGCAGATATCTTTCATTCCAGAGGTTCAGTTTTCCGGCATTGGTATATACATGACCATGTCGACCGTTTCTGGCAGGAAGTACGCAGTCAAAGAAATCGATGCCGCGATCAACGCCCTCCAGGATATTCTCCGGAGTTCCGACGCCCATCAGGTATGTAGGTTTATTCTGGGGAAGATAAGGTACAGTCACATCCAGGATATGATACATTTCCTCGTGGGTCTCACCGACGGCCAGACCGCCGACAGCGAAACCATCCAGCTTATCCTGACGCTCGCTGAGTTCTTTTGCATGATCGATACGGATATCATCCTCTACACCGCCCTGATTGATGCCGAACAGCATCTGATGGGGATTGATCGTATCCTCCAACTGGTTCAGGCGGTTCATCTCCTTGATGCAGCGATCCAGCCATCTGGTGGTACGCTTAACAGAGGGAATGATGTATTCTCTCTCCGCTTTACTGGGAGGACACTCATCAAATGCCATGGCGATGGTGGAAGCCAGGTTGGACTGGATCTGCATACTCTCCTCCGGTCCCATAAAGATCTTATGACCATCGATATGAGAGGAGAAGGTAACACCCTCTTCCTTGATCTTTCCGCGAAGCGCTGTTAAAGAGAACACCTGAAATCCGCCGGAATCTGTCAGGATAGGCTTATCCCAGTTCATGAACTTATGGAGTCCTCCCATTTTCTTGACCACATCATCGCCGGGACGAACATGCAGGTGGTAGGTATTGGAAAGCTCCACCTGACATCCGATCTCCTTCAGATCCAGTGCGGACAAGGCTCCCTTGATCGCTGCCGTGGTTCCTACATTCATAAAGACCGGCGTCTGGATCTTTCCGTGCACCGTTGTAAAGGTACCGCGTTTTGCACGTCCTTCCGTTTTCAATAATTCATACATTGATCAGAACCTCATTTATCTTCCGTAATTTGATCGTTTTCCTCTGAAGGATCATGTTTGATCCATTTTTCGACTCTGTATCTGGGACGGCGTTTTGCTTCACTGTATATCTTACCGATATACACTGACATAACGCCCATGGCGATCAGGAGTATTCCAAGGATCAAAAACAGACTGCCGAACAGCGCCGTATAAAAGACACCATTCAGTCCTAGGATCGCTGCAACGAGTGCATAGATCAGAGCGATCAAAGATCCTACCGTAAATATCACTCCGAAATCAAAGATCAGATCCAGCGGTTTCACGCTGAAGGATGCGATTCCCTCAATGGCCAGTGCCAGCATCTTTCCGAGAGGATATTTGGATTCACCGGCAAATCTCTCGGCTCTGTCATAGTAGACGATATCTGTTTTATATCCGATATCCGTCACAATACCGCGAAGGAACAGATTGACTTCCTTATACTCACTGAGAGCATCCAGCGCTCTGGAACCCAGCAATCGGTAGTCCGCATGATTATAGACCACCTTAGTGCCCAGTTTTTCCATAAAACGATAATAAGCCTGGGCTGTTCCTCTCTTAAAAGCTGTATCCGTATCTCTGGCCTTACGCACGCCAAAGACGACCTCGCAGCCTGCGTTGTATTTCTCCATAAACTGATCCAGCACCTCGATGTCATCCTGCAGATCTGCATCCATGGAAATGGTGGCATCACAGTGACCGTTCACTGTCATTAGACCCGAGAGCAGCGCATTCTGGTGTCCGCGGTTATGGGCAAGTTTCAGACCCTCAAAGTGTTCATTCTCTTCACTGTAGGCTGTGATCAGTTCCCAGGTCCTGTCTCTGCTTCCATCATCCACAAAGAGGATCCTGGAGTCATCGGAGCAAAGCCCTTTATCGATCATAGAACCGAGTTTTTTTAAGATTCGGGAAGAAGTCTCGGGAAGCACTTCCTCTTCGTTATAACAGGGAATCACAATGTATAATACAGGATTCATAGTTCTTCCTTTTCCACTCCTTCCTCTTTTCTATTCATGTCATTATCATCGGCACAGATCGTTACTTCGATGGCTTCATCGTTTGTCACAGATGGATCATCTGCCATTTCCGTTTGCTCTGTAAAGAATTCCTCCTCAGGAAGTTCTTCTCCTTCATGGTCAGCGGCATCCTCCAAGACGGTCATCTTTTCTTTTTTATCCTTGATCAGTTTCCCTGCCAGCACATAGACTGCCAAGAGTAAAGTACCGATCAAAGAACAGAGAGCGCCCACTTTCAGTCCGGGCGTCTCATAGACAAATTCAATGTCATGATGTCCACCGGAAACGACGATACCCATAAATCCGATATTGATCTTTTCGATCTCTACTTCTATGCCGTCCACAAAGCAGTGCCAGCCTGTATCATAAGGAATGCTGAAATAGATCAGTCGACTGTCTTCAAAATCAGAAGTGCAGGTAATTCCCTTTTTCGTACGTACCAGATCCTGAACGGTTTCTTTCTGATGGAGTGTACAATCAGAATAGTACTGCGCCTTCGTGACGCCGAAGGCTTCCTCTTCAGAATGCTCCGCAATGATATCACCGTACTTCAATCGAAGGTTCAGAGCCTGTGCTTCCTCCATCGCTGCTGCGTGGAGCATCATGCCGGCCTTATTGGCATCACTGACCTTATTTAACTCAGCGGTGGTGATATATTCCTGATAGGTGTATCCCATAGGGATATAGAACTCATTTTCCCAGACATTGTACCCTGCCATGGTGTCATAGTAACGATATCCGGGCATG
>JAZUIK010000203.1:0-5350 GCA_045642205.1 Bianqueaceae bacterium | reverse complement strand
ATTCATATATGCACCGTTATCGTAGCAGACATAGACCATGTCATGGTTTCTTTCCATAGCACCGGAAAGAGACTGCAGACCGATATCATAGGTACCGCCGTCACCACCGAAGGTGATGAACTTGGTGTTGCCTTCGGTAATCTTGCCCTTACGGCGAAGGGCATTGTATGCGCCCTCCACACCGGCCATGGTAGCACCGGCATTCTCAAAGGCGTTATGGATATAGCTGTCCTCGTATGCCACATAGGGATAGGTGAAGGTGGAAACCTCCAGACATCCGGTCGCATTACCGATGACGGCCTTGTCACCCTCGTGCAGGGCACGAAGGACGTTTCTTACTGCGATGGTACCGCCGCAGCCGGCACACATTCTGTGGCCGGGAGCCAGACGCTCGGGGCGGTTCATTACTTCTTTAAAATTATAAGCCATTTTCTTTCCACTCCTTATTCTCTGACACCCAGATAACGGTACTGCTCATAACTCTCGCCTGCTGCGCTCATGGAAAGAGCCTCGTCCAGATCTCCATAGACCTTTTCGATATCCTCCACACGAACGTCACGGCCGCCAAGACCATAGACATAGTTGATGGTCTCGACCTGGATCTTCTTTCTGAACAGAGCGGTGGAAACCTCGGCTCCGATGGGGCCGCAGGCATCATTGAAGCTCTCGGTACGATCCATGAGAGCAACCGCCTTGACATTCTTCAGCGCCTCAGCGATCCCTTCCGCGGGGAAGGGACGGAACATACGGATCTTGATCAGACCTACCTTCTTGCCATTCTCTCTCAGTCTGTCGACAGCATCCTTGGCGGTTCCGGCAGCGGATCCGATGATGACGATGGCTTCTTCAGCGTCGTCCATTCTGTATTCCTCAAACCAGCCGTACTTTCTTCCGGTCAGCTTCTCGAACTCCTCGCCCACTTCCTTGACAACAGCCTTGGCATTGCGCAGGGCCTGCATCTGGGCGCGGCGAGCTTCCATATAGTAGTTGGTAACAGAGTAGGGTCCCACGGACATGGTATCCTTCAGAAGGGAATGCTCCGGCTCATATTCACCGACAAATCCCTTGACCTCAGCGTCCTCCATCAGGGTGATGTTCTGGACGGCATGGGAAGTAATGAAACCATCCTGACAGATCATGATGGGCAGGCGGACATCCTTGTGCTCTGCGATGCGGTATGCCTGGACCATGTTGTCATAAGCTTCCTGGTTGGTCTCAGCATAGATCTGGATCCAGCCGGCATCACGGGCACCCATGGAATCGGAGTGGTCACAGTTGATGTTGATAGGACCGGACAGAGCACGGTTGACCAGTGCCAGAGCGATGGGAAGTCGGTTAGCAGATGCCAGGTAAAGTTCCTCCCACATGAGTGCCATACCGGCAGAGGAGGTAGCGGAAACGGTTCTGGCACCGGCAGACTCTGCACCGATGGCAGCAGACATAGCGGAATGCTCAGACTCAACGGGGATGAACTCGGTGTCGACGACACCATCCGCACAGAACTTGGAGAAGTACTGGGGGATCTCCGTAGAGGGAGTGATGGGGAATGCGGGCATAACGTCCGGATTGATCTGACGCAGTGCGATCGCAACTGCTTCGTTACCGGATAAACGGTCTCTCTTAGCCATTACTTGTTCACTCCTTCCATAATGATGGCACCAAAGCGGCAGGCATTGACACAGATGCCGCAGCCCTTGCAATGGTCATAATCAAATTCGCCTCTCTTCATATCCTTTACCGGGATCGCACTGTCGGGGCAGACCGGTGCGCACAGCAGACACTGGATACACTTATCAGCCACGAACTCGGGCTTGATGGAGGTCCACTCACCGGTCTTGAATGCCTTGGTGGTACCACCTTCATACAGCTGCATGCCTTCGGTCAGATCCTTCCAGCTGCAGTTCAGATTTAACTTATTCAGATCAGTTTTCATACTCTTCTCACCTTACTGCACTTCGTCAAAGGCCATTTCCAGCGCCTTCATATTGCCCTCGATGACCTCGGGCTTGGATGCGAACTTATGCGCATAAGAACCACGCATCTCGTTCATGAATGTATCTCTGTCCATAACGCCGCTGACCTTAACGATGGCAGCGAGCATGGGGGAGTTGGGGAAATATCTTCCCAGTGCCTCGATGGAGATCTTACGGGCATCGATGGTATAGACACCACCCTCGTATCCCTTCAGATGAGGAAGGATCTCCTCCTTGGGACGTGCCGTATTGATCACAATGGCACCCTCTTTCTTCAATCCTGCGGTAACATCGACAGTCTCCAGAAGGGACTCATCGACAACAACGACATAATCAGGCTCATAGATGTTGGAATGGACACGGATGTCCGTATCGCTGATACGGTTGTAAGCGGTAATGGGAGCACCCATACGCTCAGGACCGTATTCCGGGAAACCCTGTACGAATTTACCGGTCTGGAATGCCACGTCAGCCAGCAGCAGGGCAGCTGTCTTAGCACCCTGACCACCGCGGCCATGCCATCTGATCTCTACTACGTTCTTCATCAAACTTTTCTCCTTACTTTATCTCCACGCCACAACAGCTCGGAATTTACGTATAGTAACTAACAATTTTACTCTTTAACGCGCTAAAAATCAAGACGGAATTGGTGCCATTTGGGTCAGAGACAAGTGGCACGACGCAGATGGGGTCAGAGCAAAAATGTAGGAATCCAATCGGACAAAGAAAAAACCGCTGTATCACTGGCGATACAACGGCATTTTCTATCATTTTCATCATCACTTCTCACATACCACCATGACCCAATCCTGCATCAGCATATTCAGAGGCTGGTTGCAGTAGGGACAGAAGCGGCTCTTTGTCGCGTCAAAACTGGATCCGCAGGACGGACATTTCACCGCCTGCACGTTGAAATGATAATTCATTCCCACTGCCATATCCTTCTGCAGGACCATGTGGATCTTTTCATCTTTTTTCCGGATCCTGCCGTTCTGCCAGTAAAAGTTCTCCATAAACGCTGTCACATCCACCGACAGGATACTTCCCTGCATGTAAAACCCGTTCAGTTTGAGAGCACCGGAGAAGGATGCCTCCACGATGTGGTCGAACTGCACCGTCTCCCTTCCATAGTAAAAGGGAAGATACGCATCTTTTGATGAATAGATCACCGTCTTCAGCATGGAAATGACCTTATTAATGAAGTATTCATAGGAAAACTCCTGGGAATACTGCTTCATGTATTCTGTGAAAGCTTTATGGGAACCCAGCGCCGACATCTTCGGAACAGCCTTTCCTGCCTCCTTGAACAATCGTCCCAGAGTCTTACCGACCCACGCCAGGTAACCGAAGAAGAAGGCAAATAACGCTGCCAGTACCTCCGCCCATAGGATCGTGAAAAGTGCTCGGACAACAGTTCCATCCTTTAAAGTGGTAAGTGCTGCCAACAATCCAAGGATTGCCATTACGATCCATACAGGTCTGACATATTTGAAGATCTGTCCTTTCAGTTCCTTTTCCGTGGCACCCATATTCTTGATCGCATAGTATCCCGACACCTTAGGATAGAGCTGAGACATGGCAAACTTCGTGCCGCAAAAGCTGCAGCCCTCACGGCTCAGTTCCAGCAGCGTCGAAGCACTGCCACAGTTCGGACAGATATAAGAATCCTTTTCCGAAACAGAATAGTCCTTGCAATCCGTCACATCCGTATAGATCAGATAGTTATCCGATATCTTCTTCAGGGGCTTAACCTGCCCTTTCTTATAAAATGCCCTCTCATAGATAGCCGTCGTCGCCGTTACTGATGTTCTGTAATGATCATCCTGCCAGGCAGCCACTTCCCAGCCCTCCGGAAAATGACCGTAGGGAGAGGTATTCACCTTCATTTCCAGTCCTGCCTCATCCAGACGCCTTTGTTGGAACTCGAAGGCTCTGATCAGATTGCTGTCCGCACTCCGCTTAGGAAGTCCCCTGGAAAGTTCACTCAGAAACTGCTGAACGATCTCTTTCATATCGTTTGCCTCCATTTGTGCCATTTGAGTCAGAGACATGTGGCAACCAGATTGCCCGGCGATCCGGTCGCATTCTCACTTCACGTTCTGATCTACGATCTCCTTCACCCTGTCCAGCACTGCCTTATCGCAGATCGCACCGGGAGACAGAGGGGTAGCGGGAATATAGCTGTTATCGAGGACACCACTACCTGTCAGGGTCTTATACCATATGGCAGAGAGAAGATATCGTCCGTAGATCAGGTTCATGTGAAATCCGTCACGGCAGATAGACATGCCTCCATGTCCGTATCTGAAAGGATCCACTTCTCGAAGCTGCTGGATCACATCCCCGGAAGGGAAATAGCGAAGACCGTACTTCTTAGCCTCTTCCTTGTAAGCATAGGAGAGTTTCTCATACATCTCCTTCTGATCATGGTGATATCTTCCGAAACAGTTATGTAAACTGTCGATCTCGTAGGCCCAGGTCTCCTGTAAAAGGATCTCCGCCTGAGGCTGCTCTTTCTTCAGGAACGCAATGATCTCCCCAAGATAGGGCTCATAAGTCTCTATCAGTCCGCTGTCATGGCTGGCCTGCTGGGTCACGATATAGTCCCACGTTCCCATAGCCAGTGCATCCTGCACGGATACATAAGTGTCGGTGGAAGTGCCGTTGATCTCCAGAAGATAATCTTTCGCCTCATTTTGAATATTCTCATAGTGACGCTTCAGTTCACAGCCGCCGATATACAGGTTGGCAACCTGCATCTCTACACCATCCGCTGCTGCGATCTGATGGAGATAATGGGTCGCATCCTGAGAAAAACTATTGCCTATGGCAAGGATCCTGAACATGATTTTGCTCTCTTTCGTTTTGACGCATTTGGGGTCAGACCCCAAATGCGAACTCTGTATCATTCTGCGTTGCCTGTCACATTTTTGCTCTGACCCCAAATGTGCTTTAAGCTCTGGGCACATAGGGTCCATCGTTCTGGATCAATACATTACAGGTCTCCACCGTAATATCCTGCCAGACACCATGGATCACATAGGGCTCGTTCTTCAGATACTCATCCAGTAACTCTCTGGAAGCAAACTCCATCACCAGCATGGAACCTACCAGGTTTCCTGCCTCATTGGTGATGCCGCCTGCACAGATCACACTACCGGTCTCCTTGACCTTCTTGATGTTGGCCAGATGGTCGGGACGCACCGCCATTCTTCTATCGAGAGCACCCTCATCTTTTCCGTCATATGCCATGATTACAAACTGCATTGTATATACCTCCGTTTTTCTCATTTGTTCAGACAATCATCAAGTTCAGAATACCATCCAGTTCCCATTTCCGTCAATTTTCTTCTCGCCTTCGACATACCAGATAATCT
>JAZUIK010000202.1:0-5983 GCA_045642205.1 Bianqueaceae bacterium | reverse complement strand
GCGTCACGGATCGCATTCTCGCTCTTTCCGTCTCCGTAAACATATGCGGTATCGAAATAGGTGAAGCCTGCTTCCATGAAGCGATCGGTCATCTTCTTGACTGCTTCGATATCAACGGTGGTTTCAATGCCCGGAAGTCTCATATAACCGAAACCGAGCTTCTTAATATCAAGTCCTACGTTAGACATTTTTCTTCCTCCTGGAATAAAGATTTGTCCTATGCCGGAAAGGTCTTCAGACCGCCGGCGGGTTTGTTCCGCGATCTTAGATCAGATCATGCGGGAGTACACGTTGGGAGTGTCATGCTCAATGACACGAGCGCCGCAGCACTGCTCATAGAAATGGATGGGACCGGCAGAACCGATGATTCCGTATCCATAGCCCTCTTCCTTCATGGCTTCGAGGCATTTTAACAAAAGCGCTGCCCCAATACCCTGATTACGCTCGGATTCCAACACACCGGTAGGTCCGAAATAGCCCTTAGCGGTGGCATTGTAATCAGCAAAGCCAACGACCTTGTGGTCCTTGACAGCGATAAAGCAGGTAATGGGATTGTTTGCAAAAGCACCCAGGGTCTCACTGGCCCAGCCTTCACCGAACTGTTCACGGATGAACTCCATGATCACATGCTGGTTAGGGGAAAGTGCTCTTACGATTCTGACTCCGGCTTCCTCTGCTCTCTTGTAAAAAGGAGCGGAATCCGGAAGCTGATACAGATTGACAAGCATGTCAGACATGAGAGTATCCTCCTTCGTGGATAGATATATTAACGATACTTAAAAAAGCAGGATTTGTCAAACCATTTTTCGTTTTGACTCTAGGATGCATCATTTCTGCATCCTGTTTATGATTGTCGATCTGCTCTCTAAAAACCCATTTACTCAGCAGGCTTTTCCTCTGCGTTCACGATGATGGTGGACTGGTGAGTATAGCGTACAAAGCCCGGTTTGGAACCGGCCGGTTTCTTGACAAAGACCTTTCTTGTATGGTCCACGGCCACGGCTCTTTCACCTTTACCTCTGGAGTGGAGTGCTGCCTGCATGGCGGCTTCCAGGAAGCTCTTCTCCGTATAATCCTCGCCCATCTTTAACTGAGCAGTTCGAAGGATCACATGGGAACCGGGGATATCCTTTACATGGAACCATTCATCCTCAGGAAGTGCGGTCCTAAAGGTGAGCTGGTCGTTCTGGATGTTGTTCTTACCGATCCATCCCTGGACACCTTCGGAGGTGATAAAGCTAAGTGGTTTAGACTTCGCCAGGTTCTTTTTCTTATCTCCGGACTTCTTCACATAGCCTGCTTCATGCAGTTCTATTCTTAAGTCCTCGATATCTCTCTCGCAATCAGCCAGTTCGATGGAGGAAACAATGCTCTCTAAGTACTCGATCTCTTCTTCTGTCTGAACGATCTGGATACTTAAGGCCTCTTCCGTTCTCTTCTGCTTGTTATAGCGGGCATAGTATTTCTGAGCATTCTGAGCAGGGGTCAGATTCACATCCAGACGGATCTTCACGATAGGCTGATCATCCTCATAGTAATTGGGAAGTTCCGCCAAGGTCATACCTTCCTTCAGCTGCCAGATATTTGCCGTGATCAGATCACCGGCAATACGGTCCTTCTCTCTGTCCTTGGTATCCTCCAGCTGCTTTTTCTGAAGGTAAGCCTTCTTTTTGGCTCTGTCCAGGTTTGTATTCACCAGGTGCCGTAAGTCCTGAGACTTCTGTCTCATCTTATCTACTGTATCCGTACGGACATAGTAGACATCCAGTAAACTGCACAGGGTCTCGAAGGTCTCTTCTTTGGCTCCCTGCATATGTTCATAGGGGATCAGAGAAAAGTCTACTGCCTTTCCTGCATTATCTCTATACATGGTATAGGGACCTTCTGCCTGGATCAGGGTCTCCAGAAGACTGAAGAAAGATCTTTTGATGGCAGCTCTCTGGGTCTCATTCAGGGAAGAATACACATCCTTCTCGTTGACAGCCTCTCCCAGGCTCAGGTCTTCAGCCTTCTCTTCCCTTAAGAGATGGTTGGTCCTCTGGATCACTTCTCTGGCCGCAAAGGGGCTGAATCCGTTGAACACCTGATAAAAACTGGTCTGAAGTTCTCCGGCATATTCACTCATCAAGAGGTCAAAATCCAGTTCACCACTTAAGACCCTGGTGGGATCTGCCTTATGGTTATGGGTAGGAAGAGCGTAGGTCATACCAGGCTGTACCGCACGGACAGAACTCATAAAGGGACTGACATGTCTGGCACAGTCGATGATCCTTCCATTCTCATCCACTAAGATCAGGTTCGAATGCTTACCCATGACCTCTAAGATCAGTTTCTTTTCTACGATATCACCCAGTTCGTTTAAGGTCTCCACATCGATCTCGCAGATACGGTCAAAACTGTGCTGCTTGATATCCAGCACCTTGCCTCCGGAGAAATGCTTACGGCATACCATACAGAAACCGGGAGGGGTCAGAGGCGTTTCCGCCTTGATCTCTGTTAACTGGAACCGGGCATGGGAAGGATTGGCGGATAAAAGGAGATGCTTCATCTTTCCCAGGCTTCGGATATTTAAAACGATCTCATCAGCCTCCGGCTGATAGATCTTGTCGATGCGTCCGCCGATCAGTTCCTGTTTCAGTTCCCTGACCAAGGCGCAGGTCGTAATTCCATCAAATGGCATAATTAATCCTCGATAAAGACGATGTTGGCAGCGTTTCTAAGGTCCTCTAACAGACGGCATACCGCCATGGCTTTTTCAGAGCACTCCTCATAGGTGATACCGCCCAGAGTCTCCTCTGCAGTTAAGGTTCTTCCCTCTTCCATAGCACGGATATAGCGGGCAAAATCCTGTGCCTCGTTGCCCATCAGGTGATCCTTCTCTTCCTCTCCCCAGACAAGCTCCTTCGTTCCGTCCTTCTTATAGAAGAACATGTTCGTGAGCTGAGATACCAGTTCGATGGTCAAAGTTCCCTGATCTCCCATGATCTGAGAACCGATACGGTTCTGTCCTACCTTGCAGTAGTTGACGGTCAGGTGCTTATCACCGTAGTCCATGATGACCTCTCCGCTGCAGTCTGCACCGGACTCCAAGAACTGGGGCGTGATCTGGAATTTCTCCGGATTACCAAAGAGTTCCAGTACCAGATAGAAGCAATAGATACCCAGATCTTCCAGTGCACCCGTACAGAAGTAGGGATTGAAGATGTTGGGGTTCTTTCGGTCTACGTACGCCTGGTACTTGGAGGAAAGCTGAGAGAAGTCGATGTAGGAGGTACGGATCTTTCCGCAGCGCTCTACGGCTTCCTTCAATGCTTTCAGCTGCGGCTGATGGAGCATCATAATAGCTTCCATGTATACCAGGTTCTTTTCCTTTGCCAGGGCCTGCAGTTCCTCCAATTCAGAGGGATGGATGGCAATGGGCTTTTCGCAGATCACATGCTTACCGTTTTGCAGCATCAGTCGGCTCTGGGGAACATGGTAGCGGTTCGGACTTGCGATGTATACCGCCTGGATGGAAGGATCCTTGGCTAAGGTCTCTAAGTCCGTATACAGGGTGATCTCTCCTCCCTTGGCAGCTGCCTTATTTCTCTCAGCGAAAGCTTTGGCGGTCTCTTCGTTTCTGGAATAGACGCCGGCAAGGCGCATATTCTCTACTTCCAAGGTACCGGCAATATAGGTTTCGGTGATCCAGCCGCTTCCGATAATTGCATAATTGATCATGGTATTATTCCCTTTCTGTCTTGCACTTGATCTGTATGTTCAGTTTTTTCTTTTTGTCAAACGATGAAGAGATCGGTAGAGCGTCCTCTGGAAGTAAGCTCGATGTCCCCTACCGGTCTTCCGGCTTCATCCACGATCCTTCGAACGGTGTCTCTCGCCAGTTCCGGACGGTTGTTCTCTTCACTAAGGTGTCCTAAGAGGAAGGTGGCTCTTGGGTTTCTCTCCCTGACATACGCAAGGGTGAGGCCGCAATCCTCGTTGGATAAGTGACCCTTATCTCCCCTTATCCTTCGCTTTAAAGGATAGGGATAAGGTCCTTTAAGAAGCATATCTACGTCATGATTGCTCTCTAAGATGGCAAGGTCGGAATCTAAGAGATGTCTTACCATGTTGTCGGTGACAAAGCCCGTGTCCGTAATGACGGAGACCTTTCTTCCACCGGATTCCACCGTATAGGCACAGGGGTCGTTGGCATCATGGGAGGTGGGGATCGCTTCGATCCTCAAGTCGCTCATACGGTAACCCTTACCGGAGACGATCTCAAATTCCAATTCTCCGGGGATGTTGCCCACGGTCTTTCGCATTCCCTTCCAGGTACCTGCGGTAGCCATGACCGGTACCTTGTAGCGTCTGGCCCAGACACCTACACCACTGGTATGGTCCGTATGCTCGTGGGTAACGAACACCGCGGTAATACTGCCCGGTTCGATCTGTTTTTCCTTCAGCAGCGTTTCGATATGCTTGGCACTGAGGCCGATATCGATGAGCAGACGGTGTTCCCCTGTTTCGATCAGGGTACAGTTACCGTTGCTTCCGCTGGAAAGCGCACAAAATCGCATACTCAATCCTCTTTCTTTATGACTGTTTCCGGTTCCAGAAATCCTCCAGAACCTCTGTGATATTCTCTGTTGATACCTGATCCACCGGGAACCATTCCTCCGGGAACAGATTTAAGTATCTGTCCTCTCCGAAACGCCGGTCGATCAGAAGGATCATTCCCTGATCCTCTTCCGTTCGGATCACGCGTCCTACGGCCTGCAGCACTCTGCCGATACCGGGATAGCGATAGGAATAATCAAAGCCTTCCCCGTTCTCTCTATCGAAGTGTTCCTTGATCAGGTCTCTTTCCAGCCCGATCTGGGGTAGTCCTACGGTAACGATCATAGTACCGATGAGGCTGTCTCCCTTTAAGTCGATGCCCTCGGAGAAGACACCGCCTAAGACCGCAGCTCCCAAGATGGGCTCCTTGTCTTCACGGAAGGTGGAAAGGAAATCCTTTCTCTCTTCCTCGGTCATTTCTACGTCCTGTCTTAAGACCCTTACCTCCGGATACTTTTCTTCAAAACGGTCCATGACCTTTTCCATGTATGCGTAGGAAGAAAAGAAGGCAAGGTAATGTCCTTTCTTTGCATCCTGGGCTCGGTAGATCAGTTCCACTACCTTCTCCAGAGACTGATCTCTGTACTGATAGGTAACCGGTACCGGAGCGATCATTGTCTTACGCTTCTTTGGATCAAAGGGAGATGTTAAAGAAATGGCTTCATCCGTCTCCTCTGTTCCAAGCAGGTTTCGATAGTAATCGATGGGTGTTAAGGTAGCAGAGAAATAGATGACGGACCGAAGGTTCGTAATGACATTTTTCAGCTGCTGGGATGGATCTACGCAGAACAGGTTCCATGTAAGGTCCGCACCGTGGCGCTCCACATAGCTCTCGTAGCCTGTATCCATCTCTCCTAAGATCCTCTGGAAGAACAGCACTCTGAAATACAGTTCCCAGGAATCCTCCGGGATCTCTTCTCCCTTATGGCCCAGGGTCTCAAAGTATTCTCCCATACGGTCAGACAGACGGGATAACTGGTTCAAAAAGGCATCTTCGATATTGCCAGATCCTGCCACGGAAAAACTCTCCGTCTTCAGATCACGGATCCTTGCCCAGTGTTTTCCTTTGCCATCTACATCTTCCTTTTCCTGTTCCTTGATGGCTTTATGGATCTCTCCTAAGGTGCGGATCACCTTGCTGGCAGCCTTTTCCAGGTTCTTTTCGGAGGGTTCTTCCTTTTTTAAGGTCTTTTTGAACTCTGAGAACTCCTTGCGGGTAAGGTCCGCACTGAACATGGAACGGGCTCTATCCACTAAGTTGTGGGCTTCGTCGATCAATAAGGTATAGGGTCTTGCTCCCACCGCAAAGAATCTCTTTAAGGAGGCGGAAGGATCAAAGGCATAGTTATAGTCACAGATGATCAGATCGCACCAGGAGGCAATG
>JAZUIK010000201.1:0-5609 GCA_045642205.1 Bianqueaceae bacterium | reverse complement strand
CCCATGTTTGCGGAGGGGATCGCGCAGCACCGCTGTCTCATCCCTGCAGAGGTCTACTATGAATGGGAGACACTGGAAAAAGGCAAACAGAAATATGAAATTGGTCCCATGGAGGCAGTAAAACAGGAGGATGGTTTCTTTCTGGCAGGCATCTATCGCCTGGAAGGTAAAAGGCCTGTCTTTTCTATCATGACCCAAAGCCCTAAGGAAGAGATCTCCTTCATCCACTCCAGAATGCCTGTCATTATTCCGGACGACCGGGCACTGGACTGGCTGGATCCGAAGATGGACGGGGAAGAGCTCATAAGGTCCATTCACTTAGAGGAACTATCCTATCTTAAGTGTAGCTGAGCACTAAAGAAATTGACTGTTCAAAATAGACATGGTCAGATCTGAAAAATGTGATGGAAACAATAGGATGATGCGCAATTATGTTATAATTTAGTTGTTGGTTACAAGGAATCACGATCTGACGATCCTTGGACTACCAGGCAAGAAAGGAACTAAACATGAGAAACAGTAATTCCAACGACATTACCAGAGAGTATTTCGACCGTATCCTTCTGGAGACCAGATATATTGATGCCGATATTGCTTCCACAAAGATGCCCTTGTGGGGAAAGACCTTCGATACACCCATTATGACCGCTGCGCTTTCCCACATGGATACTACCTGTGAGAACGGAATGGTGAAATATGCCCTGGGTGCCAAAGCAGTGAATGCTGTGCACTTCATCGGTATGGGCGATCTTGAGACCGCACAGAATGTGTATGACACCGGTGTGCCTACCGTGAAGATCATCAAGCCCTATATGGATCGTTCCATGATCGATGAGAGACTGGAGCACGCACTGGAGAATGGGGCTTTTGCTGTTGGTATCGATATCGACCATGCATTTAATTATAAGGGCGGTTATGACCATGTCATTGACTGGGATCAGCGTCCCATCAGTTCCAAAGAACTAAAAGAACTGGTCAGAAGAGCTGGAGATACCCCCTTTGTGATCAAGGGAGTCCTTAGTGTGCAGGATGCTCTTCGCTGCCAGGAGGCAGGAGTGAAGGGTATCTTGGTATCTCATCATCACAGCATTATGGAGTATTCCGTTCCCCCGCTGATGGCGCTGCCGAAGATCCGTAAGGCTGTGGGTGATTCCATGAAGATCTTTGTAGATTGCTGCATCGAGACCGGTATGGATGCCTTCAAGGCACTGGCGCTTGGTGCGGATGCGGTGGGTGTTGGACAGCATCTGATCCCCTATCTCAGAGATGAAGGAGCAGAGGGCGTAGCACGCCGCATGGGCGAGATGACCGGCGAACTGCAGACAGTCATGAACCGTACCGGATTCAGAACCCTGGACGAGATCGATGATTCTGTCATCTGGATGCGCAATTTCTAAGTTTTGACGGACGATCCATATCGTCGGATAGTCAAACAATAATTGAAAAGTCCATTTCAAAGATTTATAATCGAAGCATTACTATGTATATATGAAAGGAACGACCTATGACCGACAAACAAACCAAGCGTAATCTTTGGCTCTTTCCTTTAGGAACCGTTGGACGCGATATGATCTATCAACTGTTCACCAGTTTTATCCTGACTTATATTATGTTTACCCGTCAGCTGACAGCCGGTCAGCTGGCTGCGATCAGCGCCATTATGGTGGCTGCCCGTATCTTTGATGGATTCAACGATCCCATCATGGGCAACATTATCGATCGTACCCGTACCAGGTGGGGTAAGTTCAAGCCCTGGCTGGCTATCGGTATCGTAACGACCTCTCTGGTCGTTTACTTTGCCTTCAATACCAATTTGCAGGGTGACAGCTTTATTGTTTTCTTCGGTGTGATCTATTTCCTGTATTCCATCACCTACACCATGCATGATATTTCCTTCTGGGGTATGATCCCCTCTCTGGGAAAGGATGCCCACGTCCGTGATCAGATCACTTCCCGTACTACGTTGTTTGCCGGCTTCGGCGGCACTGCCGCTTCCGTTCTGATTCCTCTTCTGACCGCAGGCGGCATGACCATCGGTGGTAATACTGCTTATGCATACGGAAAAGTAGCCATGGTCATCTGCCTTCTGGCACCTCTGTTCCTGTGTGCGACTTTGTTTGGCGTAAAGGAAGACCGTTCCTATGAGAAGGAAGCGGTTCCTCCCGTCAGCTTCAAGAAGATCATCGATGTTATCGCCAAGAATGACCAGCTTCGCTGGATCGCCATTGCTCTGTTGCTGCAGCAGATCGGACAGAATATCTGCTTAAACGGCCTTGGCTCCATGTACATCTACTTCGAGTTCGGTTATGAGGGCGGTCTGTGGTCTTTATTTACCACCATCGGTATGATGGCTACTGCTTTCCTGATGGTCTTCTATCCTGCCATCTCCAAGCGCATCAACCGTAAGCCCTTCATGTTCCAGATGCTGATCGTATCCGCCATCGGATATGGCGCTATGTTCCTGATCGGAGCACTGGTTCCTACCGGTAATCCCATGAAGTTCTGGGGTGTTACCATCGGCTACATGTTTGCGAACTTCGGTTTCTATGCTTACTACCTGATCATGATGATCTCCGTTATGAATACGGTCGAATATAATGAGTGGAAGAACGGCGAGAGAAATGATGCCATCATCACCTCTCTGCGCCCCTTTATCACCAAGCTGGGTTCCGCTGTCTGTGTTGCCATCGTTACCCTGACCTACATTATCTTCGGTGTCACTCAGTATACCAACCAGATCTCTTCCTTTGAGCAGGCTGCCAACCTTGGAAGCATTACGGAGGCTCAGAAGATCAGTTCCATCGCCAATGTTATCGCTCAGGTCCAGAATGGTCAGAAGATCGGCATGCTGATCTTTATCACCCTGATCCCCTTTGCATTCATGTTGGCGTCCTACATCCTTTACAAGGTGAAGTACACCCTGGATGAGGACCGCTATGCCGAGATCTGCAAGGAACTTAGTGAGAGAAAGTAATAAAGTAATTGCAGTAAGATATTGCAGCGAGAAGTAGAATCGTTCATCTGTGAGGTAAGTAATGGTCAGTTCAGTGAAAGTGATCGAAGTCAAGGAAAATGTCTTTGCGGAAAATGAGGTGAATGCCGACAAGATCCGTGAGGAATTAAAAGAGCAGCACCAGCTCATGATCAACGTGATGTCTTCTCCCGGAAGCGGAAAGACCACGACTCTGGTCCGCACCATCGAGATGATGGAGGGCGTCAGGATCGGTGTCATGGAATGTGATATCGATGCCAGCGTGGATGCGGAGACCATTGCGAAGACCGGTGCCCGTTCCATTCAGCTCCATACCGGCGGTATGTGCCATATGGATGCCCAGATGACCAAGCAGGGAATGCTGGAGATGGGCATGGAGGGACTGGACCTTGTCTTTATCGAGAATGTGGGTAATCTGGTATGCCCCGCGGAATTTGACACGGGTGCTTCTTTGAATATGACGATCCTCTCTGTTCCCGAGGGCGATGATAAACCGGCGAAATATCCTCTGGTCTATGAAGTCAGTGACGTGGTCCTGATCAATAAGATCGATGCTCTTCCTGTGTTTGATTTTGATACGAACCTGGTGGTAGAGAGGATCCATGCCCTCAACCCCAAAGCAGCAGTGTTCTTTGTTTCAGCCAAGACCGGTGAAGGATTTGAACCCTGGATCCAGTGGCTGAAGGACAAGGTCGCGAACAAGTAAGGGAGAAGAGTGAGATGGGAAATGTAAAGATCATTGAAGTCCATGAGAATGTATATGCTTCCAACGAGAAGGAGGCGGACCTCTTACGTGCACGCATGAGTGCTCAGGGAACTCTGTTTCTGAATGTGATGTCCTCTCCCGGCAGTGGTAAGACCACCCTGCTGACGAAGCTGATCAACATGATCAAGGATGAGATGAAGATCAAGGAAATGGATGTGGATATCCAGTCCACCCTGGATGCACAGCGTGTGGCAGATGCGACCGGTATCGAATCCATCCAGGTCCATAACGGAGGACTGTGCCATATCGATGCGGACATGACCACCAGAGCGCTGGAGGGCGTGGACCTTGAAGGCACGGATCTGATGATCTTGGAGAACATCGGCAATCTGGTGTGCCCGGCGGAGTTTGATACGGGTGCTCACATGAATGTGATGCTCCTCTCTGTTCCTGAGGGAGACGATAAGCCTTTAAAGTATCCTTTGATGTTTACGGTTTCCGATCTGGTACTCATTACTAAGATCGATACCATGGATTTCTTTGATTTCGATATGGAAAAGGCGAAGGAGAGGATCCTGCATCTGAATCCGAGAGCCATCATCCTTCCTGTCAGCGCCAAGACCGACGAGGGAATGGAAGCGGTAGCCCAGTTTGTCAGAGACGAGCTGAAGAGGTTGCGGGAAGGTCGCTGATATGTTTGAGCAGACAATGCTTCCTTTGGGACGGCAGGTCCTGAAAGGAGATGGAGTTGTCCTGATCCGGATCCAGACGGATATCGGAGATGTGGACCACAACTGGGCATCCAGTGACTGGTATGCCATCTGTCTGCCGGAAAGGCATCCCTTCAGGGGGTATGTGGTGGCCGGAAGATGTGACCTGAGGTACGGTCACAACAAGCAGCTGTATTATGGCGGCAATATCGGTTACAGAGTCTACGAACCTTACCGGGGAAACCATCTGGCTTTGAAGGCAGCGAAAGTCCTTTTGGACCATGCGGCTGAAAAGGATCTTTCCTATGTGATCATTACCTGCAATCCGGATAATGAGCCTTCCAGAAAGACTCTGGAAAAGCTCTGTGAAGAGAAGAGAGGGTATCTGATCGACTGTCTGCCGTTGCCTCCGGACAACGATATGTATAAGCGAGGCGACAGAGAGAAACTGATCTACTTTTATCCTCTAAAAGAAGGTGTCAAGGCACCGACTTTGGAGAGTTATCCCTTCTGATCAACGTTCTCTCTAAATTCAACAGAATATTCATGGCTCAGCCGTTGGCTGATTGCCATTTGATAAGAATATTTCGCATGGACCACCGAAAAGAGGCCCATGCTCTAAGCACAACAAAAGGAGTACAACCATGAAACACTTTATCTATCATGCACCCACCGAGATCGTTTTTGGTGTTGGCAAGGAGGACCAGGCAGGCGCTATGGTCAAGAAGTACGGCGGAAACCGTGTCTTTATCGTCTATGGCGGCGAACCTGCCAAGAAGAGCGGCCTTCTGGATCGTATGATCGAAAGCTGCAAGGCAGCCGGTCTGGAAGTGATGGCTTCCGGTGGTGTTGTTCCCAATCCTCTGGTCTCTACCGCAAAGCGTATGATCGATGAAGCGATCGCATTCAAGGCAGATTTCATCTTGGCTGTCGGTGGCGGCAGTGTTATCGATACCGCTAAGGGTGTCGCTCACGGAACGGCTAATCCCGGTGTGGACATCTGGGATATCTGGACTAAGAAGGCACCTTTAGATAAGAGCCTTCCCCATGGTGCGGTTCTGACCATCTCCGCTGCAGGTTCTGAGACCTCCGACAGTGCGGTCCTGACCAATGACCTGGTAGAGAACCCCACCAAGCGTGGTATCAATACCCCCTTCAATCGCTGCAAGTTTACCCTGATGGATCCCGCGCTGACCAGCAC
>JAZUIK010000200.1:0-13419 GCA_045642205.1 Bianqueaceae bacterium | reverse complement strand
TAAGACCGCTTGGCCTCCGACTTATTTTTGTATTTAGATTGATTGATTATTCAGGCTTGTAGGAGCTCTTCAGAGGAACGATCTGGTTGATGACCAGTTCTCCATCCTTAGAATCCGTAGGATCAGTAATGAAATAACCGTTACGGACAAACTGGAAACGGCTTCCCAGCTCAGCTTCCTTGATGTATGGCTCGACCATTGCCTTATCCATGACCTTGATGGAATCAGGATTGATCACATAATCACCTGCTGCCTCATCATAAACGAAGAGGTGATCGTACAGACGGATAGTAGACTTAACACCTTCCGTTGCAGATACATAGTGGATAGTACCCTTGACCTTGCGTCCGTCAGGAGCATTTCCGCCCTTGGTCTCGGGATCATAGGTGCAGTGGATTGCAGTGATATTACCATCCTCATCCTTATCTACGCCGGTGCAGGTGACCAGATAAGATCCCATCAGACGAACCTCACGGCCGGGAGCCATACGGAAGAACTTCTTCTCGGGCTCTTCCATGAAGTCATCCTTCTCGATGAAGACTTCCTTGGTGAAAGGAACCTTACGGCTGCCAAGTTCAGGATTCTCGGGGTTATTGGAAACCTCAAACCACTCTACCTGACCTTCGGGATAGTTGTCGATGATGACCTTGATAGGATCCAGAACAGCCATGATACGCTTGTTCTGCAGCTTCAGATCCTCTCTCAGGCAATATTCCAGATAACGATAATCGATGGTAGCACCACGAGACTTGGAAACACCGGTATCAGCGATGAACTTCTTGATGGTCTCGGGAGTGTATCCTCTCTTACGAAGACCTGCCAGGGTAGGCATACGAGGATCATCCCAGCCATTAACAGTTCCGTTCTCGACCAGAGCTCTCAGCTTACGCTTAGAGGTGACGACATTGGTGATCTCCATACGAGAGAACTCGATCTGTCTCGGAGGATGATCAAATGCTTCGGTCTGCTGGATAAACCAGTTATACAGCGGACGATGATCTTCAAACTCAAAGGAACACAGAGAATAGGTAACGCCCTCAATAGCATCAGACAGAGGATGTGCAAAGTCGTACATGGGATAGATGCACCACTTGGTCCCGGTACGATGATGAGGTGTATAGGAAATACGATACATAGCGGGATCACGCATGTTCATATTGGGAGAAGCCATATCGATCTTTGCGCGAAGGACCTTCTCACCTTCCTTAAACTCACCGTTCTTCATACGCTCGAACAGATCCAGGTTCTCTTCGACGCTTCTGTCACGATAGGGGCTGTTCTTACCGGGCTCAGTCAGAGTTCCACGATATTCCTTCATCTGCTCAGGAGTCAGATCATCGACATAAGCGACACCCTTCTTGATCAGCTGGATAGCGAAATCGTAGATCTGATCGTAATACTCGGAAGCATAGAAGACATTCTTCCACTTGAATCCCATCCACTCGATATCATTCTTGATACCTTCAACATACTCAGTCTCTTCACGGGTGGGGTTGGTATCATCAAAACGAAGGTTACATACACCGCCATACTTCTCTGCTGTACCAAAGTCTACGCAGATTGCCTTGATATGACCGATGTGCATATATCCGTTAGGCTCGGGCGGGAAACGAGTCTGAACGACGGTATTAACGCCTGCTTCCAGATCTGCGTTGATCTCACGCTCGATAAAGTTAGCAGCTTCGGGCAGCATGCCGTTAGCCTTGATCTCTTCACTCATTGCTTTATCTCCTAACTAATAGAATCAGTTCTTGCTGAACTCCATCAGACGAAGTCCCTTATTATGAGACAGTGCCCAATCGATGTTCCACTCATCTGCAAACAGCAGCAGATAATTACCCTTCATATCCTGGACGATCTTTGTATCGGATGTCAGGATCAAAGAGGACATATCGATGTCCTTATTCTCCACCCAGCGGATGTGCTCATACGGAAGCATCTCCATACGGGTCTCGATGTTATATTCGTTGATCAGTCGATGGGTCAATACATCAAACTGCAGTGTACCGACAACACCAACGATAACTTCTTCCATACCGGAATTAGGTTCAACGAAGATCTGGATCGCACCTTCCTGGGCGATCTCTGTGGTTCCCTTGACGAACTGCTTACGCTTCAGGGTATCCACCTGTCGTAAACGGCAGAAATGCTCGGGAGCGAAGGTCGGAATACCTTCGAACTTCACACGGTTCTTTCCTGCACAGATCGTATCACCAATAGAGAAGATACCGGGATCAAAGACGGAAATGATATCTCCCGCCCAGGCCTTATCTACGATGGAACGATCCTGCGCCATCAGCTGTGTGGGCTGAGAGATCTTGATCTTCTTACCCTGCTGGACATGGTATACTTCCATTCCCTTTTCGAACACGCCGCTGCAGATACGCATGAATGCAACACGGTCACGATGGGCACGATTCATATTTGCCTGGATCTTAAAGACGAAGGCAGAGAAATCAGTGCTGGTGGGTTCCACGGTACCCTCTACCGTATTTCTCGGAAGAGGGGAAGTCGTCATATTCAGGAACTCTTTCAGGAAGGGTTCTACACCGAAGTTGGTCAGAGCTGATCCAAAGAAAACAGGAGACAATTCTCCGGCACGGACCATATCCATATCCAGAGGATGTCCTGCTCCATCCAGAAGCTCCATCTCCTCGATCAGGATGTCCTTTGCTTCCTCGCCGATCACATCACCAAGGTTCGGATCATCCAGTTTCAGTTCAACGGAAGCGACCTCATGGGCACCACCCGTAGCTTCAAACTTCAGCATTCTCTGCTGCTGTCGGTCATAGACACCCTGGAAACGCTTTCCGCTTCCGATGGGCCAGTTGATGGGACAGGTCTCGATGCCGAGCTCTGTCTCGATCTCACTCATCAGATCAAAGCTATCCTTGGCTTCACGGTCCATCTTGTTGATGAAGGTGAAGATCGGGATTCCTCTCATACGGCATACCTTGAACAGTTTACGGGTCTGGGCCTCAACACCCTTGGATCCGTCGATGACCATGACAGCAGAGTCAGCAGCCATCAAAGTACGATAGGTATCCTCAGAGAAGTCCTGATGTCCGGGGGTATCCAGAATGTTGATGCAGTAGCCGTCATAGCGGAACTGCATAACCGAAGAAGTAACAGAGATACCACGCTGTTTTTCGATCTCCATCCAGTCGGAGACAGCGTGACGCATGTTCTTCTTACCCTTGACCATACCTGCTTCCACAATGGCTCCTCCGTAAAGAAGCAATTTCTCTGTCAGTGTGGTCTTACCGGCGTCAGGGTGAGAGATGATCGCAAATGTACGTCTGCGTTCGATCTCCTCTCTATCCTGTAATGTAACGATTTCCGACATAAAATCTCCTAATTAGTTATATCTTTTACGCGATTCAAAATGTATTTTATCGTCCACTTTTTTCTTGCCTTTTCTTCCGGAGTTTGCATCGTGATGCAAACTCTTTCGGACGTCAAAATTATCGGTTCAAGTTAATTTGATCGTCCGATTTTAGACATTGAAAAGGAAGTGGATGACATCGCCATCCTTGACGACATATTCCTTACCTTCAGAACGCATCAGGCCCTTTTCACGGACTCCCTTTTCAGAACCGCAAGCAACCAGATCCTCAAAGGAAACGACCTCGGCACGGATAAAGCCGCGCTCGAAATCGGTATGGATCTTACCGGCAGCCTGAGGAGCCTTGGTTCCCTTGACAATGGTCCATGCTCTGGTCTCATCGTGACCGGAGGTCAGATAAGAGATCAGTCCCAGCAGAGAATAAGATGCCTTGATCAGACGGTCCAGACCGGCAGCGGTCAGACCAAGCTCTTCCAGGAACATTTCCTTCTCATCGGGATCCAGTGCAGCGATCTCTTCCTCGATAGCAGCACAGATAACGAAGACTTCTTCGCCCTGCTCGGAAGCAAAACCGCGAACCTTCTGGACCTGAGGATTGTTCTCGCCATCGTCAGCAAGTTCGTCATCATTAACGTTCGCTGCATAGATAACAGGTTTGGAAGTCAGAAGATCAAAGGTCATCATCATGGCCTTCTCTTCATCGGTCAGATCGATATTCTTAGCACGGATACCTTCAGCCAGTCCTGCAGAAACCTTCTCGATAACACGAAGTTCTTCACCCAGAGACTTATCCATCTTTGCCTGCTTGGCAACCTTAGCCTTACGGCGCTCCAGAGTATCCAGATCAGCAAATACAAGTTCCAGATTGATGGTCTCGATATCACGGATCGCATCCACGGAACCATCGACATGGATAATATCATCATTCTCAAAGCAGCGGACAACATGAACGATGGCATCACACTCACGGATGTGGCTGAGGAACTGGTTACCCAGTCCTTCACCCTTACTTGCACCCTTTACCAGACCGGCAATATCGACGAACTCGACGATAGCGGGCGTGGTCTTGATGGAATCGAACATATCGGACAGGACCTTCAGTCTCTCATCCGGAACTGCAGCGATACCCACGTTGGGCTCGATGGTGCAGAAAGGATAATTGGCAGCCTGTGCGGATCCGGCTTTGGTCAGACAGTTAAACAGGGTACTCTTACCAACGTTCGGAAGTCCGACAATACCTAATTTCATAATGGGTTCTCCTCAAAAACTTACTTGTCATTCATACGAGAACGATTGGCGATCTCGGTCTTTACCTTGCAGATGAACTCATCCAGGCTCATGGTTACGGTCTCATCCGTATCACGGGAACGAACAGAGATGTTGCCCTCTTCTGCTTCCTTGGCACCGATGATCAGCATGTAAGGAACACGGTCGACCTGACGAGCTTCACGGATCTTGTATCCGACCTTCTCGCTTCGATCATCCAGCGCGGTACGGATGTCTGCATTCTCCAGAGCCTCGTTGATAGCGGTTGCATACTCAATGGTCTTCTCACTGACGGGAAGGACCTTGACCTGCAGAGGAGCCAGCCATACGGGGAACTTACCCTTGGTCTCTTCGATCTCGTAAGCCATGAAACGATCCAGAGATCCGAGGATTGCACGGTGCAGAACAACAGGGGTCTGCTCCTTACCTTCGGAGTCAACATACTTCAGATCGAACTTAGCGGGCAGACAGAAGTCCAGCTGACAGGTAGACAGAGTGTACTCACCACCGACAGCGGGCTGCACATTAACATCAAGCTTAGGGCCGTAGAAAGCAGCCTCACCGATCTCCTCGGTAAAGTCGATGTTCAGATCCTTCAGAACCTGACGCAGTGCTTCCTCAGCGGTATCCCACATCTGATCGTCCGGATGATACTTGACCTTATCCTCAGGATCTCTCAGAGACAGGACACAGCGATACTCGGTAATACCGAAATCTTTATATACATCAAAGATCAGGTCAACAACCTTGCTGACTTCGTCCTTGATCTGGTCGGGAGTTACGAACAGATGGGCATCATTCTGACAGAAATGACGTCCGCGCTCGATACCCTTCAGGGTACCGGAAGACTCAAAACGGAAATCATGAGCGATCTCACCGATACGGATGGGCAGCTCACGATAGCTGTGAGGCTTGTTAGCGTAGATCATCATGTGATGCGGACAGTTCATGGGACGAAGGACGAATCTCTCTCCCTCTACTTCCATAGCAGGGAACATGTTGTCCTTATAATGAGCCCAGTGACCGGAGGTCTCATACAGACCGACAGTACCGACACAGGGAGTCATAACATGCTGATAACCAAGCTTGCGCTCCTTAGCCTTGATATACTCTTCCAGCTCCTGCCATACGGTATATCCCTTGGGAAGGAACATGGGAAGACCCTTACCGATCAGATCATCGGTCATGAACAGACCCATCTCACGGCCGATCTTACGATGGTCACGAGCCTTAGCCTCTTCCTGCTGCTTTAAATACTCTTCCAGTTCTTCGTTGGATGCAAAAGCAACACCGTTGATACGGGTCAGCATCTTGTTCTTGGCATCATTCTTCCAGTAAGCACCGCTCTGCTGGGTGATCTTGAAGGCCTTCAGTGCCTTGGTGTAGGTAATATGGGGACCGACACACATATCGATGTAATCACCCTGCTGATAGAAGCTGATGATGGCATCGGGATCCAGGTCTCCGATATGCTCTTCCTTGTACTTAGCGTGGCGATCCTGCATCAGCTTGATAGCCTCGTCACGAGGAAGGATGAAGGGCTTGATAGGAAGATTCTGCTTGACGATCTTCTTCATTTCTGCCTCGATGGCAGCGAGATCCTCGTCGGTCAGTTTCTTATCGCCCAGATCGACATCATAATAAAAGCCCTTTTCGGTAGCGGGACCATAAGCAAAGTCTGCTTCCGGGAAAAGATGCTGGATAGCCTGCGCCATAATATGGGCAGCACTGTGACGAAGTACATGCTGTACTTCTTCCTGAGGACATTCAGCGACGACACCGTCTTTGTAAACGATCTTCATCTTGTGTTTTCTCCTTTTCGAAGGTTTCGGGGTAAAGAAAAAGCACCCCGGGATTTCTCCAAGGGTGCCGTTAAGCACGATTCCACCTTGATTTTTCACTCATTATGTCCATGACGCGGACACGCGCGGCACCATACTCTCCATAAGGATTTCCCATGCCGGACTCCGGAGCGGTAACCTTCGCATCCTTCGTGGAACATCTCTCAGCTCTGACGTTCTCTCTGTGCACTATCTCTGCGGGTCTTCTCCCTCATCGTCTTTACGATACATGGCAAATATTATAGGTCTTTTATAATGAAAAGTCAATGAACTCTACCCGCGCGGATGCACATTCTTTCGGCTTTTCAAAGGCATTGTTTTGTGTAAATTCACAACGCTTTCCACCCTTATTTCAAAAATCCTTCCAGACACAGCATCTGTTCACAAATTGTTTCTTGGAACACAGTCAAATTTGTTGTATACTGTGTCACTGTATCTATATCTTATGAAAGGTAGAACAACTATGCCTGATATCTGGTTTCCCTATCTGGGAATCGAAATCGACCATTTAAACAAATATGCTTTTACCATCGGTAATTTTGCCATTGCCTGGTACGGAGTGATCATCGCCCTCGGTGTTGTCGCCGGTCTTCTCATGGCACGTTTTCTTGCAAAGAAATCCGACCAGGATCCTGAGTTCTATGTAGACTTTCTGATCTACGCTCTGATCTTTGGTCTGATCGGTGCCAGAGCCTACTATGTAGCTTTTGAGTGGGACTTCTACAAGGGTGATATCCTGAAGATCCTGGACTTCCGCGCAGGCGGACTGGCCATCTATGGCGGTGTCATCGCTGCCATCATTACCGCTGCTGTCTTTGCCAAGGTCCGCAAGAAGCCTCTGACCGAGCTTCTGGATACGGCTATGCCCGGTCTGATCCTTGGACAGGCCATCGGCCGCTGGGGTAACTTCACCAACCAGGAAGCCTTCGGTGGCTACACAGACGGTCTGTTCGCTATGCGTCTGAATGATCAGACCGCTGCCTACACGACTCCCGAGCTGTTAAAGAATGCCGTCAAGGTCGGTGGTGTCCGCTATATCCAGGTCCACCCCACTTTCCTGTATGAATCCATGGGCTGTCTTCTGATCCTGGCTATCATGATCATCTGCTTTTTGAAGTTCCGTAAGTTCAAAGGCCAGATTGCCTGCACCTATATGATCGGTTATGGTATCCTCCGAGCTTTCATCGAGAACCTTCGTACCGATCAGCTGAAACTCTGGAATACAGATTTCCCCATCTCCGTCTTCACCTCCATCGCTTTCGCATCCATCGGTGTGATCTTGATGATCGTTCTGGCTATCCGTGAATCCAGAGCAAAACAGAAAGCTGCCTCCAAGGAAAAGAACGAATTTGCTCCCGATCTGGAAGAAGATTCTGAAAAGAAGGATGCTCCCGAGAAGGAAACTCCTGCTGACGAGCCCTCTTCCGAGGCTGAGGATGCGGATGCAGATGTAACCACTTCCGAAGAGTCAGATACTACCGAACCTGCTCCTGAAGAAACCAAAGACGAAGAGAAAAAGAAGGAACTGACTGACGACGATCTGTGGGGCTGATGCTTCTTTGATCCTTTAGGCTGACAATCACAAACCAATAACACAACGCAAAAGAGCCGCTGCTTTGATCCGGTCTTCCGGATGAGCAGCGGCTCTTTTTGCCATCTATATTATTTCTGTTCGTCGTATTTCAGTACGCTCATGAAGGCAGCCTGCGGGATCTCAACATTACCGATCTGGCGCATACGCTTCTTGCCTTCCTTCTGCTTCTCCAGCAGCTTCTTCTTACGGGTGATATCACCGCCATAACACTTGGCAAGGACATCCTTACGGATCGCCTTGACCGTCTCACGGGCAATGATCTTTCCGCCGATCGCTGCCTGGATCGGGATCTCAAACAGATGCTTCGGGATCTCGTCCTTCAGTCTCTCTGCCATCTTTCTTCCACGCTCATATGCCTTGCTCTCATGAACGATGAAAGACAGTGCATCCACCATTTCACGATTGATCAGCATATCCAGACGGACCAGTTCAGAGGGAACATAGCCCATCAGCTCATAGTCAAAGGACGCATATCCGCGGCTCTTGGACTTTAAGGCATCGTAGAAATCATAGATGATCTCGTTCAAGGGCATATGATAGGTCATGAGGGCTCTGGTACTCTCGATATACTCGATACCGATATACTCACCTCTTCGATCCTGACAGAGCTCCATAATGGAACCGATATATTCCGTGGGAACAATGACCTCTGCCTTAACGATGGGTTCCTCCATATGCTCGATCTCCGCAGCATCCGGAAGGTTACTGGGATTAGAGACCATGATCTCCTCTCCGTCAGTCTTGAAGACCTTATAGATAACACCGGGTGCGGTAGTGACCAGATCCAGATCGAACTCTCTCTCCAGTCTTTCTTCGATGATCTCCATATGCAGAAGGCCAAGGAATCCGCAGCGGAATCCAAAGCCCAGTGCCTGAGAGGTCTCGGGCTCATAGAACAGAGAAGCATCGTTCAGCTTCATCTTTTCCAGCGCATCTCTAAGATCCGGATACTTGGCACCATCTGCAGGATACATTCCGCAGTAGACCATGGACTGTACTTTCTTATAACCGGGAAGTGCTTCCTTTGCCGGATTATCTGCCGCTGTGACGGTATCACCGACACGGGTATGGCTGACATCCTTGATGCTGGCGGTAAAGTAACCTACTTCACCAACGCTCAGCTCTTCATCTGCGATCAGAGTGCCGGCACCCATATGACCGACTTCAACGATCTCATAATCCTTTTCAGCAGCCATCATGCGGACCTTCATTCCGGCACGCATGGAACCGTTCTTCACACGGCAAAATACAATGACACCGCGATAGGAATCGTAGACAGAGTCAAAGATCAGAGCCTGTAAGGGTGCATCAGGATCTCCCTCCGGAGGAGGAAGCTTGGTAACGATCTGCTCCAGGACTTCTTCGATATTGATACCGCTCTTAGCGGAAATCAGGGGGGCCTCCTGGGCATCCAGACCGATGACATCTTCGATTTCCGCACGGACTCTCTCGGGTTCTGCTGCGGGAAGATCGATCTTATTGATAACAGGAAGAATCTCCAGATCATGCTCCATGGCCAGATAGACGTTGGCCAGAGTCTGTGCTTCCACACCCTGGGACGCATCGACGACCAGAACAGCTCCTTCACAGGCTGCCAGAGAACGGGATACCTCGTAGTTAAAGTCCACATGGCCGGGGGTATCGATCAGGTTCAGGATATACTCCTCTCCGTCATTCGCCTTATAGACCAGACGGACAGCCTGCGCCTTGATGGTAATACCGCGCTCTCTTTCCAGATCCATGTTATCCAGCACCTGGTCCTGCATCTCTCTTTCCGTCAACAGACCGGTCTTCTGGATGATGCGGTCAGCCAGGGTGGACTTACCATGGTCAATGTGGGCAATAATACAGAAATTACGTATCTTTTTAGGATCAGTCATTTCTTCCTCCAAAATCTTGATAGCAAAAACACCTCTAAGCGATAAACGCTCAGGGGTGTTTAAGACCCGCTTTTATGCGGGGTCAGCCTCTATTTTTACACAAATAGACTTAGGCGATCTTATTAACCGTCTTGGTAAGACGAGAAATCTTACGAGAAGCGGTATTCTTATGAAGCACGCCCTTGCTCTTTGCCTTATCAATGACAGAAGTTGCATTCAGCAGAGCTGCCTTTGCAGCTGCAGCATCCTTAGCATCTACAGCGACATAGACCTTCTTGATAGCGGTCTTAACGCCGGACTTGATCATTTTGTTACGCAGAGTCTTGGTACGGATAACCTTAACGCGCTTCTTAGCAGACTTAATGTTTGCCATGTTGTAAAAACCTCCTGAGATTCTAGAAACTTGCACGAGGAAGGTGAGACGACCTCATGCCCGTAAAAATAGAATGGACAGACTAAGACACATCTGTCATTATAACATTCCCATTCCTTTAAGTCAAAGGGAAAATATGCGGGAAAATACACAAGAATCCCCGCCAAAGCGCCCCTGATTATGCGTAAAATAACAAGACCAGATCCGCTGCTTCCTCATCGCTCATCTGACCGGTCTTAAAAGCTTCATCCAGTTCCAGGAGCTTATAGAGCATCCTCTGGAGTCTCTCTCTTCCGAAGTGCTTTGCCTGGCGGAGATAGTTTCTGGCCACATAGCCGTTGAGTCCCAGTTCCTTCTGCACAGCAAAGGCATCGGCCCCTTCCATCAAAGAGACGCGATACAGCATCCTGAACTGACGGATGATCATATAAAGGATCATGGGGATCTTCTCTCCCTGCTGCAAAAGGGAGGTATATACCTTATAGGCATCTGCTTTTCGTCCTTCACAGATCGCATCAGTCATACTGAAGACCTTGGCTTCCACGGAAGGGACCACCAGTGCCTCGATATCCTCTCTGGTTACTTTCTTTCTCTCTCCCAGATACGAAGAGAGCTTTTTGATCTCCCCTTCGATCCTGGACATATCGGAACCGGTCAGACTGAGAAAATATGCAATCTCTCTGGGCTCCATGCTCATCCCCAGTCCCTTACATTCCTGACGGATCCATGTAGAGAGATCCTTTTCCTCCAGACGCTTGAATTCCATACAGAATCCATGCTTTTCCACTGCCTTATAGTTTCGGTTTCTCTTATCGACGTCCTCTTCCACAAAGACTAGCGTAGTCGTATCCGGAACCATGGACAGCATATCCGTGAGTTTTTCCAGTGCCGCAATGTTTTTGGAAGCAAATGCTTTGGAATCATGGACGATCACCAGTCTTCTCTCCGCCATAAAGGGCAGTGTCTCTACGCTGACCTGCAAGGCATCAAGATCGGCAATCCCCTGCATTTCATCCAGATTCATCATTTCGTCATCGACTTCCATCAGCGCCCTCTTCAGACGCTGGATATTCATCTGAACAAGGTATCTTTCTTCCCCGTAGAACAGATACAGGGAACCGATCTCCCCGTCTCTGATCTGTTCCTTCAGTGTTTTCATAGCCTTATTCCTTGTAACATAGATAATGGGCCCACATAGACCCTGATAGAGCATTCCTCCTCCAGGGAGCAAAGCCTATCCAAAGTTGAATGCATCCTTTTTCCGGTGTCGTAAGTATCTTTACATCGGCTTCTTCCAATCGTTCCAATGTTTCCTTCGCAGGATGTCCGTAGCGATTGTTCCTTCCGCAGGAGATCACCGCGATCTCAGGCCTTATCAGGTCCAGCAGTTCCCTCGAAGTGGAAGTTCCGGATCCATGATGGGCTGTCTTTAGGACATCCACTTGGATCTCATTCCAAAACTGAGGTTTATCCTTCCAGATATCGACAAGTTCCTCTTCTGCTGCCACCGAGATATCTCCGGGAAACAGGATCTTCACTTTGGATATCTCCGCCAGAATGACCAGGGAACTGTCATTCATATCCTCCACCTGCTCGAGAGCTAAAAGGACCTTGAATACACAGTCTTTTCCTAGTTGGATCTCATCATCCTGCTGAAGAAAAACAATATCACTGGTTTTTGAAAGGTTCCGTATCAGCCTGTCTCTCTCCTCTGTCTTCTGCAAAGAACATGATGAAAGAGCCAGCATCTGCACTTCTATTTCGGGATCCTCTGATAAAAGCAGTGCCCCTGCCATATGGTCCTGATCCGGATGAGAAAGAATCATCAGATCGATCCGGTCGATCCCTCTGTATTTCAGATAAGGCTTGATCACCTTTTCATAAGAAGGCCCCGCATCGATCAGGATACATTTGCCTTGCCATTCTATCACAGTGCAGTCCCCTTGTCCAACATCCAGAAAGGTGACTTTGTTTTCTCTGTAGGGGATCAGAATAAGGATCAGAGACATCAGGATTCCAATAGCCCACGAAGCCCTGATCTTTCCCTTATGAGATCCCTTGCCGCTCAGCCATCCGAAGATGAGTGCGATCAATGAAAAATATGCCAGCATCCACAGGATATGAGGTCTTCCTGTACTCATCAGCCACCTGGTATTTCCTAGCACGCGGCTGAGAGTCTCATAAGACCGAAGAAGCCCTTCCGTCAGTTTGACAAACGCGGTCCCTGCTCCCGGAAGCAGAAGGCTCACGCTGTTTATTTCAAACAACAGGGCAATGATCCCCAGCAGTAAGACAAAGGGGACCGTGGGCAGTACCCACAGATTCAAAAGAACACCTGAAAAGGAACTTTCATAGAAGAACCATAACGATAGAGGCATGGTGATCATACTGACACCCAAAGAACCAGCCAGCCACCTTCTAAGGATATAGGGGATCAAGGGCAGGTTCATAACGATCCCTCGTCCCACCTCTAATCCCAGGAGGGCTCCGAAACTTAAGTAAAAACTGCCGCTCAGGATCCTAAGGGGATCGATCAACAGCAGAACCAGTGCAGAAAACGAGTAGCAGGAAATGAAGTCATATTCTCTTCCCAGAGCAGGCGCCATGGTCTTTACCGTAAACATCAGAGCCGCTCGTAAGGTGGAGGTGGCTCCCCCTGTCCAGAAAGCATAGATCCACAGAAGACAAGCTGTCAGAGGCTGTGCCTTTCTCTTAGGCATCACTAGTCCCAGGGCAGCACAGATCCATTCCGCCAATATGGAAAGATGCATTCCCGATATGGCGATCACATGGGAGATCCCACCCTTTTGCAACAATTCTTTTTCTTCCTGATCCAATAAGCCTTTGTCTCCCGTCAGCATGGCCGCAATGATCCCTGCATAGGGCTGCTGAAAGGTATGGTCGATGTGCTTAAGTACTGCGTCCCTTGTGCACGCAAATAAAGAAAAGACCGAGTGATCTGCTTCCTGGAGCAGTTTCCATTCACTCGGTCTTATCTTGCATAAGATATTCTGTTCTCTGTAGTATCGATGTTCATCCCATTGACCGGGATTGGTGGCATCCTCCGGAAAGGTTACCCTTCCCTTCATCCAGACGATCGAGCCTACATCCGTCTTTCC
>JAZUIK010000199.1:0-5728 GCA_045642205.1 Bianqueaceae bacterium | reverse complement strand
CGTTTCTCCTTCAATGTGAAAGGTGGACGCTGTGAATCCTGTAGTGGTGACGGTATCATCAAGATCGAGATGCATTTCCTTCCCGATGTGTATGTACCCTGTGAGGTATGCCGCGGAAAGAGATATAACCGAGAGACCCTGGAGGTCCATTACAAAGGAAAGTCCATTTCCGATGTGCTGGATATGACCGTCGAAGAAGCATTGACCTTCTTTGAAAATGTTCCCAGGATCCGCAACAAGATCCAGACCCTCTACGATGTAGGACTTTCCTATATCAAGCTGGGACAGCCCTCCACAGAGCTTTCCGGCGGTGAGGCACAGAGAATCAAGCTGGCGACGGAACTGAGCCGCCGCGGTACCGGTAAGACCTTCTATATTCTGGATGAGCCTACCACCGGTCTTCATTTTGATGATGTCAACAAACTCATCTATATGCTGCAGAAACTGGTGGATGCCGGAAATTCCGTTCTGGTCATCGAACATAATCTGGATGTTATCAAGACAGCGGATTATATCATCGACCTGGGTCCTGAAGGCGGAGACAAGGGTGGTCACGTGATCGCTCACGGTACGCCGGAGGAGGTCGCCAAGGTAAAGGGTTCCTATACGGGACAGTTCCTGAAGCGTATTCTGGACATCGAGTAAACAGGAGAACAAATTACAATGAACTATACAAAGCTGGCGGAAAAGAGCTTTAAGCTGGCCAAAACAAAAGCATGGGAGCTTGGACATGGATATGCCGGTACAGAGCATCTGATCCTTGCCCTTGTCTCTCTGGAAGATAATTATGCCAGAGACATCCTGATGGCGGCAGGCATTACAGAGCCTCGCCTTCATGAGTTTCTGGAAAAGATGGAGATGGAGACCGGTTTCCCGGTAGAGTCCGAGGATCAGATCCATGTATCTCCTCAGCTGGATATGCTGAGAAAAGCAGCGGAAGACTGGGCTGCCAAACTGGATAATACGGAAGTAGGTACCGAGCATATCCTGCTGGCACTTCTGTCAGATCCCCTGTATATGGGTGTCCGCATCCTGGGAATGATGGATGTCAATGCGGTAGAACTTCTGATGGATGTCAGAAGAGAACTGGGCGTTCCTGAACCCAGAGAGCGTCACGCAGGTCCGGAAGGCATGGGCGGTGACGAGTTCCAGGATCAGGATCAGCGATCCATGGTGGAGCGTTTCGCCAAGGATATGACCTCTGAGGAAAACCTGAAGAAGGCCGATCCTGTTATCGGCCGTGAAGATGAGATCCAGAGAGTCATGCAGATCCTTTGCAGACGTACCAAGAACAATCCTGCTCTGGTCGGTGAGAGTGGCGTCGGTAAGACCGCTATCGTAGAAGCACTGGCACAGAAGATCGGTTCCGGTGATGTTCCGGAGATCCTGAAAAATAAGCGCATCCTGGCACTGGATATGGCAGCTATGGTTGCCGGAACCAAGTTCCGCGGTGAATTTGAGGACCGTCTGAAAAAGCTCATGGAAGAGATCAAAGGTAATGGTAATCTGATCCTGTTTATGGATGAGATGCATACTTTGATCGGTGCCGGTAATGCGGAAGGCTCCATGGATGCCGCCAATATCTTAAAGCCCGCTCTTTCCAGAGGTGAGGTACAGATGATCGGTGCAACCACCGTAGGAGAGTATTCCAAGCACATCGAGAAGGATGGTGCTCTGGCTCGTCGATTCCAGCAGGTACTGGTGGAAGAGACTACCGAGGAGCAGACGCTGGAGATCCTGAAGGGTATCGCACCTCATTATGAAGCCCATCACGGTGTCAAGTATGATGAGGAGGCTCTGGAAGCCGCTGTCAGACTGTCACATCGTTATATTACCGATCGCTTCCTGCCGGATAAGGCCATCGATCTGCTGGATGAAGCAGGTTCCAGAGCAAGACTTCGTATCTATTCCAATGTGGAAAAGAAGAAGGCAGCGGAAACTGCGAAGACAGACCTGACCATCGAGGATCTTCGTAAGATGAAGGAAGAGGCTATTCTGAAGGGTGACCTGAAGAAGGCAGCCGAACTTCGCAGCGAGGAAGCCAAGCTGGAGAAGGCAGCGAATAAGACAGCAAAGAGCAAAGGTCCCAAAGCCGCTGCGATCACTGCGGAAGATGTACAGAACGTCATTTCTCTGTGGACCGGTATTCCTCTGAGTAAGCTGGCAGAATCCGACGCACAGCGTCTTGCCAACATGGAAGAGCGTATCCATGAGAGAGTCATCGGACAGAATGAAGCAGTACAGGCCATGGCAAGAGCCATCCGAAGAGGTCGTCTGGGTCTGAAGGATCCTAAGCGTCCTATCGGCTCCTTCCTGCTGCTGGGTCCCACCGGTGTCGGTAAGACAGAACTTTCCAAGGCGGTTGCTGAGGTCATGTTCAACCAGGAGGATGCGCTGATCCGTGTGGATATGTCTGAATACATGGAGAAGGTATCCGTTTCCAAGTTCATCGGTTCCGCTCCCGGTTATGTAGGATATGACGAAGGCGGTCAGCTCAGTGAGAAGATCCGTAAGAAGCCTTATTCCGTTATCCTTTTCGATGAGATCGAGAAGGCCCATCCGGATGTGTTCAATATCCTTCTGCAGGTATTGGATGAAGGACATATTACCGATTCCAAGGGACGCAAGGTCGATTTTAAGAATACAGTCATCATCATGACTTCCAATACCGGTGCCCGCAGTATCCAGGCACCCAAGCATCTGGGATTCAGAACAGGCGATACAGTCCAGGAGGACTATCGCAACATGAAGGATCATGTCATGAGTGAGGTTAAGAGAACCTTCCGTCCGGAGTTCCTGAACCGAATCGATGATATGATCGTGTTCCATCCCCTTACCAAAGAAGAGATCGCTCAGATCGCTGAGCTCATGTTCAAAGCTGTATCCAAGCAGCTGATGGAGTCTCAGAAGATGAGTATGGTCCTGACACCGGAAGCAAAGGATTACTTCTGCGAGAAGGGTTATGATCCTCAGTATGGTGCAAGACCCTTAAGAAGACTGCTCCAGTCGGATCTGGAAGATCTTCTGGCGGATGAGATCCTTAAGGGAGCCATTCCTCAGGGAGCAACCGTCCTGGTTACCGTAAAAGACGGCAAGATCGCACTGAAGACAGAAGAATAAAGAAAAAAGTTCAAGATACATTATGACAGGAGGAAACCATGGCAAAGATCAAAACAGTCTATATCTGTTCTGCCTGCGGAAGCAAGCAGAGTAAATGGATGGGTCAGTGTCCCTCCTGCCGTGCCTGGAATACCCTGGAAGAAAAGGAAGAGATGCCGGTGCAGGCGGGCTCTTCTTTGCAGCCGATGGCCCATCAGGGTATCGTCAAGACTAAGTTGCAGGGGGAACTGCAGGTCCTCTCCAAGGTGAAAGCCAGAAAGGATGACCGCATCCTTACCGGAATGAAGGAACTGGATAGAGTCCTCGGCGGTGGTATTGTCAGGGATTCCATCAGCATCATTGCGGCGAAACCCGGTGCCGGTAAATCCACCCTGATGCTGCAGACCGCACAGTATGTAGCAAGCAGCGGGTTAAAGGTTCTGTATGTTTCCGGAGAAGAGAGCGAAAGTCAGCTCCGCTCCAGAGCAGAGAGGATCCTGAAGGCAGAGGATAGTGCGGCTGTCATCGATGATCGCATCTGGGTCCTGTCCACCTCCCACTTAAATGAGGTCATGACTGCCATCGATTCCGTGGATCCTGCATTGATCATCTTGGACAGTATCCAGACCTTCTATATGGATGAGTTTACTTCCCGCGCCGGTACGCCCACGCAGATCATGGAGTGTACCAATGCCATCTTGAAGATCGCCAAGGATCCTACCCACCCCAGAGCTGTTTTGATGGCGGGTCAGCTGACCAAGGATGATGAACTGGCCGGTGTCCGTTCTCTGGAACATATGGTGGATACCGTTCTGTTCATGGAGGCAGATCCTCAGGAAGAGTTAAGGACCTTATCCGCTACCAAGAACCGTTTCGGTTCTACCGGAGAGATGGGATTCTTTACTATGGAAGAGAGTGGACTGGAGCCTATCGACAATCCTTCCCGTTTCTTTATGACAGAAAGAGGGGCTTATTCCGATGTATACGGAAGTGCGCTGTCCGTATTAAAGGAAGGAACCCGTCCCATGGTGCTGGAGATCGAAACCCTGATCTCTCACAGCTTCACACCCTATCCCTCTCGTATCTCTGAGGCCTTAAGCCGTGATCAGATGGGAACGCTGATCTCCATTTTGGAGCAGCGAGGCGGTATTCCTCTGTATGATAAAAACGTGGTCATCAAGTCCACCGGAGGACTGAAACTGAATCAGCAGTCGGTCAATCTGGCGGTACTCATGTCCGTGGCATCCTCTGCACTCAAGAGAAGCATCTCCAACCAGACCGTGTTTATCGGTGATGTGGGATTAACGGGAGAACTGAAGAAGGTACCGTCACTGGATATGATGGTCAGAGAGACTGCCAGATTGGGCTTTAAGAAGATCTATATCCCCAAGGGCAGCCTGAAAAAAGAGACCTGGGCCCATATTGAAGGATCCCAGATCCTGGAAATGCGAACTCTGACGGATGTGATCCGTTCAGAATTCGGTGATTACAGAAAAGAACTGATCGATTGATCATGGGATCTACATAGATCACCTGATCTTTATAATAGAAAACCAACTACAGAAAGGGGAGGCAGAAATGGATAACGATAGACAGCATGCAAAGGAAGTCTTTGATTCCATGTCCCTTTGGGAAAAGATCGTCTACCTGGTACAGAACTACTGGGTCACTGCGCTGGTGGTTGTCATCATCGGAGCGATCGTACTGAATTTTATCGGTAATTTTACCTGGAACCGTCCGGCAGATTCCTATCTTGGTTTTGGTATCCATGCTTCCACCATCGATGTGGATAAGGCAGATACCTTTAAGCAGACCCTGACAGATAAATATGGTCATCTCATAGAGGATAAGAGTGAGTTTTATTCTTACTGGTTCTATAGTGGCTACTCACAGGATCAGGTCGAGCAGGTCCAGGCGACTACCTACCAGTTTACCGGTATGGTGGCAGCAGGCCAGATCGATATGATCATCGGTGACTATGCGACGCTGGAAAAGGACGCAAAGCAGCTCTTTATCCAGTCCATGACCGAGATCTTTACGGAAGAAGAACTGAAAAAGATCGAAGAGAGGACCATGGAACTAAATAGCGATGGCACTTCCGGATTGATCCGCCTTTCCTTTGATATCTCCGGTGATACCGGACGTACGGTCAAAAAGGTCAGAGATGAGGCCTATCTGATCCGCATTGCCGGACTGGATCCTGCCATTGATGAGCTTCTGATCCAGCAGGATGCCTATCTTGCCTTTGTTGGTAAGGAAGATACGGTGGAGCAGGTCAAAGCCTTTGTCTATACCCTTTTGGGAATGGAGTAAACATGGAGCCCATGGTCTACATCCACATTCCCTTTTGTGTAAGGAAATGTCAGTATTGTGATTTTCTTTCTTTTCCCCCTGCCTGTAAGGAGAGTATTTCTTCTTATCTGGCAGCTTTGAAGAAAGAGATCCTTTCTTATAAGAAGGAAGACACCCTGATCGAGGTGTCTTCTGTCTTTATTGGAGGAGGTACGCCTTCTCTGATCCCTCCGGAGGAATTTGCGTCTTTGATGGAGTGCTTTTATGAGGTGTTCCATCTTCAGGAGAAGGGAGAATTCACCCTGGAGTCCAATCCCGAAGTCGGAGGCCAAGCGGT
>JAZUIK010000198.1:0-7736 GCA_045642205.1 Bianqueaceae bacterium | reverse complement strand
ACTCAGCGGTGGTGATATATTCCTGATAGGTGTATCCCATAGGGATATAGAACTCATTTTCCCAGACATTGTACCCTGCCATGGTGTCATAGTAACGATATCCGGGCATGGTCGTCTCCCCTGCATGGGGATCCCCAAAGTTGGAAGAGGAATCGATGCGATCAAAATACCAGTGGACCGATAACAATCCTCTGACCGCATATTGGATCTCCGGGATCTTGGAACTGACGCTCCTCTCTTCTCCGATATACTCATAGAAATCCATGATCGAACCGGGAACGACACTGTGAAAGGCTCTCATACAGGAGATCTTCCAGAACATGCCCATGTTGATCAGCGCATCGTCCGCATCGATACGGATCACTTCGTCCTTATCCGGGATCGTGATCTTCTCTTCACCCTCGATGGCATCGGGGATAATATAGTTCTTTGTATCATAGGAACGGCTCTTGCCCCAGAAGACAAAGAAATTACCATAGGCAATCGCAAAGACCAGAACAGCAATAATGATCTCTTTTGCCACTTTGGTTCCTGACTTGTCCTTCTCCATATCCATCACGATCAAAGAAAAGACCATCAGGCACAGGAGCGCTGTACCGGCGATGACGATAAAGTATTCTGTCCACTCCGTATCATACAGTCCCCAGCGGGTGATCGCTCCATCCGACACCTGGGGTGTCAGACCAATGGCCGCTACGATCGCAACGGTCAGTGCCAGGACCTGCCAGGTCGCTCTCTTAAAGCTGCGCTCATAATGACGATCTAAAGCCTGCATACTGGCAAGGATCATCAAAAGGATCAGCATATAGAACCAGCGGGCATAATAAGCGGAATTAAATGCGACAAACAGTGCATTAAATCCCGGTATCAGTGCCATAACAAACAAGATGATCAGGAGGCGGCTCAGCCAGTTATGTCTTCGATTACGAATGTAGGTGATCACACCCGTAACGCTCATGATCGGTAAAAAGGCTGTCAGTGAAGTCCACTTGGTATTGGCATCCGGCAGAAATACCTGCTTAGAAGGCAGTTCCGGAGGCAGAAGAAAGCTGAACAGGATTGCAGGCAGTCTTTCTTTACTTCCATAGAGCCAGACACTGAATCCGCTCAGGAAATGAGAGACTCTGGAATTCTGCATAACGGTCAGCGCCGAAGGCAGCATCAATATAAAGCTCATCAGAAAGCCAAGGACAGCCTCGATAGCAATACCGAAGAACTTCTTCCAGCTTCTTTCATAGCCCTTATAGATCAACCTGACAAAATAGTACAGCATCACAAAGACTACTTCGCCAAAGAAGAAGAAATAATTGACTAAAGCATTGATGCATACGGCAAGCGCAAACACACCCTTCGTTCCCCGATCCATCCATTCATCCATAGCGATGAGGAGCAAGGGGAAGAAGACCATGACGTCATGAAAATGATTAAAGAAAGTATTGTAGATAGAATATCCTGAAAAGGCATACAACAAGCCGCCAAGGAGCGCCAGATATTCATTCTTCACATAGCGCTTCACATAGATGGAAGCTACCAGCGCACAACAGGCATATTTCAGCATCAACAGGGGCCCCAGCATATAGGGAACCCAAGAAGATGGGAACGGGATCGTCAGATAAAAGAACGGACTTCCCAGCAAATAGAAGGTGTAGGATCCGATAAAGTTCGCACCCAGATCCGTATACCAGTTCCACGCCCACTCTCCAGCTCTGATAGAATCATGAGCATTCATGTAAAAGGGGATCTGCTGTGAATTGAAATCGCCGACAAACAGGAAATAACCTTTATCCCAGATCATCGCCGGGAGAAAGATCAACATCGCTGTAAAGAAGGCGATCAGAAATGTTTTTATATATAAATGTTTTACTTTGACAGTTGTCATTGTGTCTCCGATTCGATACAGTAGAAAATCTCTCAATATTTTACCAAATCAACTCGAAAGTGTAAAGAATGTGATATAATACTTCCGCACTACAGAAAGATAGGAATTAAGAATGAAAACAAGTGATTTTTACTATGATCTTCCCGAGGAACTGATCGCTCAGACGCCTCTTTCCGATCGAACCTCCTCCCGGCTGCTCCTTTTGGACAAGGAAACAGGTGAGACGAGCCACGATCATTTTTACAACATTCTCCAGTACTTAAAACCCGGTGACCGTCTGGTATTGAATGACACCAAAGTCCTCCCCGCCAGACTGATCGGCTCCCGCGTTGACAGCGGTACCACCGTAGAGATCCTTCTGCTGCGCCGTCTTTCCGCCAGCGATATCCAAAAGCACGAGATCCAGCCTCTGGAGGGTAAGACCTCCGCTGAGGACGATGTGATCTGGGAAGGCCTTGCCGGTCCCGGTAAACGCGCCCGCGTTGGTCATCGTCTCTCCTTTGGAGACGGCAAGATGATCGGTGAGATCGTTAAGGTCCTTCCGGATGGCAATCGTCTTGTACGCTTTACCTTTGATGGTATTTTCGAAGAGATCCTGGACCAGCTGGGACAGATGCCTCTGCCTCCCTACATCCATGAGACTTTAAAGGACAGAGACCGTTATCAGACTGTCTACGCCCGCGAGGAAGGCTCCGCCGCCGCTCCTACCGCCGGACTACATTTTACCAAGGAGCTGCTTGCTTCTTTGGAGGAAGCCGGTATCGACATCTCTTACGTTACACTGCATGTAGGTCTTGGCACCTTCCGCCCGGTCAAGGTAGACACCATCGAAGAACATGTCATGCATCGTGAGATCTATCATATCAACGAAGAAACCGCTGCTGCTATTAACGAGACCAAGAAAAAGGGTGGCCGCATCATTGCTGTTGGTACAACCTCCTGTCGTACGCTGGAATCCGCCGCTGTTGCTGACGGCATTGTTCAGGCAGGAAGTTCCGAGACCGGTATCTTTATCTATCCCGGTTACCACTTCAAGATCCTGGATGGACTGATCACCAACTTCCATCTGCCGGAATCCACTCTGATCATGCTGGTCAGTGCCTTAGCAGGACAGGATAATGTTCTGAATGCCTACAAAGAGGCTGTTCAGGAAAAGTATCGCTTCTTCTCTTTTGGAGATGCCATGTTCATACAGTAAGCCGGCAGTCATACAGACAATAAAAAAATCGCCTTGCGGCGATTTTTTTATTTGAAAAATACATGGCATCCATGATCAGTGACCATAGTACCGAAACTGTTGAAATAATCAACTCCACCGTTGCGAGTACAGAAGTACAAAGCACCCTGAGCGTAATCGGCACCTTTGATTGCCAGATATACCGCTTCTTTAGTGGAATCTGAAGGTTTTACCATGTAGTAGAATCCTGTCTGTACAGGTTCAAACTGACCCTGTGCGAATACGACCTGTCTGATCGTCTCGCCGAAGCCGGCCTTTACACGGTTAAGGATAACATTGACAACCATGATCTTTCCGATCAGATCTTCTGTTCCGGCTTCCGCCTCAACGATCTGACACAAGATAGCGATCTGGTTCTCGGGATACTCTTCGATGGAGGGGAACTTTTCCCAGATATTCTCTCCCTCTTTTACATCTATCATGGAGAGCTCATCCTCAAAGAGATATTCCCATTCACTTGGTTCAAGCGCTTTCAGTGTTTCTTCCGTACGATCTTGTGCAGATTTGACTTTATTTTTTGCTACGTCCTGTCTATATTCATCTGCTTCAATCTTGTCGCCGAAAACTCGCTTCAAATTTTCATCTGCAAAGCCAACGGCGATTGTTCCGTCATACGTGTATGCACTGATATTGGAAGTGTGTCCAATCGTGACAGCTAACATGATGCTGAGCACGATATAGATCATTCTGCCTTTCATAGATCCTCCTTCCCGGAAGAATTTCTTCCAAGATGAGTCCTGATGGCAACTACTTCTTTGCTGAATAGGTGAAACTGCTCATTTATCTCTAGTCTTCTAAGGTCTCGCAAATTCAGCCATCTGCGACCCTTTCTTTAAGTATCGAGTATTGTACTCTACTTTTTCCGATTTGTCAACTTTTCGGATTTCAGTCCTGTCCACCGGGCATTTCAGAACTCTGATTAGATCCGTTTGCACGGTCTCTGAAATTGCGAAAACCACGGTTAAATGCCTCTCCGCCCTGGGTAGAAAAACTGTTATAACGGGGCTGAGAATTGCCGTTTACACGGCCATAATCACTGCGATAGGTCTCTCCCCTTTCCGGATTCCTATCACGGTTATAGCCATTGTAACCATTGTTATAACGGTTTTCTCTGGGAACATAATTCTCTCTCGGAGCGCCGGTCCTTGTACCTCTCTCCTCGCCTCTTTCCTGCTGAGGATTTCTGTCTCTTCCGATGTTTTCAAGACTCATCCAATCGTTGTTGGGACGGCACAGGAGTCTCGCATCCAGATAGGCCTTTTCCAGTTCCAAAATGGTCTGTCCCTGATAGCTTCCGGAGGGATTTTTCAGAACGATCAGGGCTGCATCCGTACGGTTGTCATCGGCCAGAGCCAGAGGCAGCATGAGACTCATGCAATTGCCCTTCGGGAAATAACAGGGAACCGCTGTACGGAAGTTCCAGCGAACTCTCTTCAAAGTCGTTTCGATTGCATCCTCCATACGAGCCTTCATACGGCGATAGATACGATCATTCTCGATAATGAAGCTGCTTAACTGATAGTAAGCCTGCTTTTTCTTTTCTCTGGTCATGGCTCTTTCCACCTGATCCAAAAGAGACTGGGCTTCCTCATCGGAGAAACAGCATTCTCTTAAGTAATCCATGGGAAGACGATCGATATTGTCGATAATGATGTGCTCATAATCGGTGACCAGAGGGGCATTCAGATCATAGAACAGGTCGCTGATGCTCTCATAGTACTTGGGAAGAGAAGGCAGCGGATTGAAGTAGCTGGTCAGGAGTTTTCCTGAACCGTCCTTACCTCTTTGTCCTGCGATCGCGAAAGATTCAAACTTCCACTCAGGAAGCAGTTCATTGGTATCATGCTTGGGATTCGGAACAAAGCAGGCAAAGATATCCTGATAGCGATTGTTGACGAGTCCCGTATTGAATGCAGCAAAATTACCCTCGGAGATACAGACCTTATTCTCCTGCTGGAGACGATAGAAAGTATACTGGATATACTTTTTCAGGATGTAATAACGGCCATTTTCACGATTACCTCTGTAATCCCAGTTCTCAGGCAGTGCTGTCTCTGCCAGCTCCTTCAGGAACTCCTGCCAGTAACCGATATCTGCAAAATCTTCCAGAGCTTTTCCGGGAACCGTAATCTTATTTTCTTCGTTCTCTTCTTTTTCCTCTGTCTCTACAGTCTCCGTATCCTTGGCAGCCATACCTACATAGCTGAGATACCAGGGCTTACCATAGCTCTTCTCATTACGCTTAAGGACAGCGACCATTTCCTCTTCAGTGCCTTCACCAAAGGGGAAAGTAATAGTATTACCTCTCTGCTGATAGGTCTTTTTCTTAAGGCTCTGCAGATAGTACTCATTTAATACGCCTGCCGGATCCTCAAAACCTTTTCTTACCAGGAAATCCAGCACCTTAGGAGGAAGATAAGCCAGTCTCTCGAAGCTGGATCCTTCTTCTCGGTCATTCTCTGTCTTCTGTCTGGAAGAAGCTGTTTCCACCTGATTGGCTGCAGCGTTAGTGTTTTCGGTTTTCTCCTTAAAAGTAGATCCGCTGGATACACCGGTAAAACGAACTCCACCGGAGGAATTGCGGCTATCTCCGGAATCCTCCTGGCGATAGTTTCCATAATTACGGCTGAAATTACCGTAATTGCGGTTGGAGCTGGTAAAACTTTCGAAATTTGACTTCTGGAAAACAGTCAAAGAGATCCCTTCCTCTTCCGGCTTGTTTTCCTTTTTAGGCTCTGTCATAATGTCCGGACGCTTCTCTTCCGCCTTTTCTTCTGCCAGGACAGGGGCACTGTCTGCCTCATCCCAGGTGCGAAACGTTACATTGCAGTTGGAATGTCCGTCATTTTCATATTCTTCAATATCGATAAACTCAGGAACATCCTTCATAAGGTTTTTCATCTGAGTGTATCCGAATCTTCTGGAAGTAAATCCTCTGCTGGAAAGAAACTTGCCGACAGCGGACAGGGGATAAACTTCACCGGTATTAAAACGACCGATGATCGTATTGTAAATGTCGATCTTATTCTGTTTTGTGAGCATTGATAAATCCTTTAATAAATCTGTTGATCTGTTGTCTTTTAATGAATGAAACGTATGACGATTATCAGCGATAGTATAAGTTATGTTTCTTCATGAAATCTCGTTTATAAAGCGGCGCAAGTATTGGCTGCCGCCCCAAAGCTAAATCGGATCGATCAATCCTGATTAGCTAAACGATAAGATAAACGCATGATACTGTCTGTCAGATGTACATTCTCAATAACTACATCACTATTAGTTACTTCAATATCAGTGGAAGCAAAATTCCAGATACCTTTGATTCCGTTGTCAATGAGACGCTCCGCCATTTTGGGTGCATAAGCTTTAGGAATCGTAATAGCAGCGATATCGACCTTATTATCTTTTATATAAGCCTCAAGATCCTCGATATTACGAACTGTCAACGAAGAAACCTCTGTACCGATGACGGAAGGATCATTATCAAAGATAGCGGTAATGACGAATCCTCTGCGAGAGAAATTCTGGTAATTGGCTAAAGCAGCTCCCAGATGTCCTGCTCCGATAATGATTACATTATGGGGTTGATCCATTCCCAGAATACTGCCGATCTCTTTATACAGCAGTTCTACATTGTAACCATAACCCTGCTGACCGAAACCTCCAAAATGATTAAAATCCTGACGGATCTGAGAAGCAGTGGAACCCATTTTCGCACTTAACTCCCCGGAAGAGATCCTTGTCACTCCATTTTGAAGCAATTCGCCCAGATAACGGTAATAGCGAGGCAGTCTTCTGATGACAGCATCAGAAATATAATGGCTTTGTTCTGTCATTATGTAACTCCTTCACTTAAATAATATAGTAGCATCGTTTATTATATAAATAACAATAAAAAAACTCAAGTTGAAATTGACACAAAATTGTCTATCTGAGAAAAATTGTGATATGATATAGACAAGTTATTTTTTCAGGAGGAAAGTCTATGGCTGAGATCGGAACCGTTATCGAGGTGATGCCGCGCAAGGTAAAAGTGCGTATCCCTCATTCAGACAGATGCAAGGGCTGTCACGCCTGTTCCTTTATCGCAGCAGACGCACAGATGGAACTTATTGCTCTTAATCATTGTAATGCAAAGATCGGTGATAAGGTGTCTCTTTCCATTGAACGCTCAGGTGAACTTCCCGCCTCACTGCTCCTTTATGGAGTTCCCATGGCATTTTTTATTATCACTCTGCTCCTTCTTCTCACATTTGCCGGCGAACTGGTCGCTTTTCTGGGTGCGATCATCATGACGGCGATCGCCTATCTCCTTGTTCGAAAACTTTCGGGGCACATGGATACTTCCCGCTACCTTCCGACAGCCACCGAGATTATCGAAGAGGAATGACATCTTTGAATTGACAGACGCAAATAGGCACAGAGAAAAAAAGTGCATCGCGAGGTGCTGATGCACATTTTTGCTCTGTCCCTATTTGCTCCTATTTACGCCTTATCCCAACATTTCCAGGACACGCTTAAAGTAGTCAGGTAATTCTGAATCGAAATGCAGGATCTCTCCTGTCACCGGGTGCTCAAATCCAAGGACCTTCGCATGGAGGATCTGGCCAGGCCAGAAAG
>JAZUIK010000197.1:0-7289 GCA_045642205.1 Bianqueaceae bacterium | reverse complement strand
GATCAAACCGCCATCTACTTGAGGCGTATCCTTGGTGACGCCGAGAACTTCCAGAGCTTTGGTATTGACGACCATAGCATGGCCGCAGCAGCGTGTCAGCATAATGGGGATCTCGGTAGAGATGGTGTCCAGATCATGTCTGGTAGGCATACGGTGGACATCCGTAAAGTAATCCTGATTCCATCCTCTGCCATGGAGCCACCCGGTGGTAGGATGATCCTGCAGGAACTGACGAGTGCAGGAGAGCATATCCTCCAGGGAGTCAGTATGAGCATCCAGTCTGGCACAGAGCAGTGCCTGGCCATAGTTTAAAAGATGCATATGGCTATCGTTAAAGCCTGCACAAACAAAAGCACCATTCAGGTCGATCTTCTGATCTTTCTCTGAAGAAAGAGAAAGAGCATCTTCAGTGGAGCCTGCGAAACAGAACAGATCATTCTCTACGATGAATGCCTGCTTCAGTGTTTCTTCTCCGGTATATACGATACCGTTATAATAGATAGTTTTCATAGGTTGTCCTCTCAAAGTTCTAGTGAACTGTTTAATCATAGCCAAAGCAGAAGTATTCGTCAAGATAAGGCACATTTGGAGTCTTGATTCTACCTGAAATATAAGGTAGTATTTGAGGTATCCAACTTAAGTCTTTTTGGAGGAAAAATTAAAAATGAATCAGAGAATCGAAGATAGAACCAGAAGAACGAAATGGTTTCTGGAAAGCCGTTTTGGTATGTTTATCCATTGGGGTCTGTACGCTATTCCGGCAAGAGGAGAATGGGTCCGCAGCTACGAAGAGATCAGCGTAGAGGATTACCAGCCCTATTTTGATGAATTCAATCCGGAGAACTTTGATCCCAAGGCATGGGCCAAGATGGCAAAGGCAGCCGGCATGAAGTATGCTGTCCTGACCGCAAAGCATCACGATGGCTTTTGTCTGTTTGATTCCGCTCTGACGGAATATAAGTCCACCAACACCCCTTACGGAAGAGATATCGTTAAGGAATATGTGGAAGCATTCCGTGCAGAGGGCTTGAAAGTCGGTCTGTACTATTCTCTGCTGGATTGGTACCATCCGGATTTTCCGGCTTATGGCGATCGTCAACATCCTATGCGCAATAACGAAGCGTTTAAGGATGTAGAGCATAATTTCGATAACTATCTTGACTATATGCATGGACAGGTCAGAGAGCTTCTGACCAATTACGGAAAGATCGATATCATGTGGTTCGATTTCTCCTACGATGATATGACCTGTGAAAAGTGGAGAGCCACCGAGCTGGTCAACATGGCTCGCTCTCTGCAGCCTGATCTGATCATCGACAATCGTCTGGAGGGAAGCGGAGAAAAATCCGGTACCATCAAGACCCAGAATCCTTCTGTCTATGCCGGCGATTTTGCCTGCCCCGAGCAGATGATCCCGCCTAAAGGACTGACCGATGATCAGGGCAATTCCATTCCCTGGGAGGCATGTATCACCCTGAACGATATCTGGGGTTACGATGCACACGATCATCATTACAAGTCTGCTCGCATGGTCATCCGTAATCTGGTAGAGTGTGTCAGTAAGAACGGAAACCTGATCCTGAATGTAGGTCCCGATGCCAAGGGCCGTTTCCCCAAGGAAGCGATCCAGGTTCTGGAAGGTGTGGCTGACTGGATGCAGGATAATTCCAAGAGTATCTATGGCTGTGGTATCTCCGAGTATCCCAAACCGGAGTGGGGACGTTTTACTCAGAAGGGTAAGAAGCTCTATGCCCATATCTATGAGGATTGCATCAATGCGATCTGTCTGCCCGGTATGGCCGGAAAGATCGACCATATGCGCCTCTTGAAGGATGGTTCCGAGATCCAGCTGACCGAATACTGGAATGTCAAGGAATATCCTGAGGATGCGTTCTTCTTCTTTAATAATAAGAGAAATCTGGCATTCCCTCTGCCTGATGAGAGAGATACAGTTGTGGAGATCACTTTGAAATGAACCTGTGGATGTATGGTTTAGGAGCGGCACCTGAAGAGGGCGCCGCTCTTTTGAAAGACATTGGATTTAAGGCTGTCATGGGATCGGTCTCCTGCGTGGAGCCCGCTGCCAGCCTCGGAATGGATGCCTATCTTTTCAGCGGAACGTATAGAGGCCCTGAGTTCAAGGGAGAGGATTGGCTTAGTGAAGACATCCATGGCATAAAGAGAGAATGGTTTTCTTCCACCTGTCCCAGCAGGGAAGAGGTCAGAAAGTATAATCTGGAATCGGTAAGACAGCTGGCGAAGACTCCTCATATCAAGGGGATCGTGATCGATGGCTGCCGCTTTGCATCGCCTTCTTCCGGTACGGTGGAGGATGCCTTCTATACCTGTTTCTGCGATTCCTGTATGAAGAAAGCAAAGAGCATGGGCTTTGATCCCGATAAGATGAAGCGCAGCGTCAGTGGGCTCTATGAGGCATTCCACGGAAAGGACCTGGGAGCGTTTCCAAAGCTTTCCCTGATGAAGCTTTTTGATGGCTTAAAGCAGTGGATGGAGTTTCGAAGAGCCGTGACAACGGAACATCTGGTCAACTTTGCAAAAACAGTACATGAGGTAAATCCGGATCTGAAAGCCGGTATCTTTATCTTTGCTCCCGCACTTTCTGATATGGTCGGACAGAGCTATAAAGAGTTATCCTCCCATCTGGATCTGTTTTCTCCCATGTTGTATCGCTGCTATACGGATCCTAATGGTCCTGCCTGTTTAAATGTAGAGGTCAGTGATCTTCTGAAGATGCTCAAGGGAGCCGTATCCCTTACTGAGACACAGAAGGTACATCTGGTGAATCGGATCACAAACCTTGGTCTTCCGGATGATGCCACACCAGAGTCCATCTTTAAAGGATTTCCTCCGGAGATCCTGAAGACAGAGACTCAAAGGGCTGCGAAAGAGATCCGCGGTAAGGAATTAGTACCGATCATCCAGATGGATGATCCGGATATAAAAACCGCCTCCCAGAAGACTCTGGAAGGCGGCGCAGATGCGGTCAGCTTTTTCCTCTATAAAGAGGAGTGGGTGGCAGAAAGGGAAGAGGCACTTCGCACCCTGGCGAAGGAATAAAGTATCAGAAGCCTCCGTCAAGCCCGATGATCTGCCCGGTAATATAGGAAGAGGCGTCTGTTGAAAGGAAATATGCGAGCTCGGCGACTTCTTCGGGACGGCCAAAGCGGCCAAGACCGATGGAGTTCTCGAGCTCCTTTCTTTCTTCTTCAGAAAGAAAATGATTCATGCTGGTATCGATGGCGCCACAGGAGATGGCATTGACGCGGATATTAGAAGGAGCAAGTTCCTGAGACAGGGCCTTGGTAAAGGTATTCATACCACCTTTGGAAGCAGAGTAGGCTACTTCCATGGAAGCACCTTTGTCTCCCCACATGGAAGAGATGTTCAGGATCGTTCCCTTATGGGCACGGACCATGGGGCGGATCACACTGCGACTACAGAGAAATACGCTGCGAAGATTGATCCCCATCAGATTGTCCCATTCTTCTATAGTCATATCCTGTAATAATCCGATATGGGAAATGCCTGCATTATTGATCAATGCATCAACAGAAGGAACATCTTTGTAGATAGCCTCGAAAGCAGATAGGACATCGGTTTCTGAAGAGACATCACATCGGATCATGGTAAACTGATCACCATAGGTGTTCAGAGATTCAAAATCAGAAGGAGCAGAGGTCCTGCCGGAATACAGACCATAGACCCTCCAGCCCTCCTGGAGGAATTTTTGACAGATTGCCAGGCCGATCCCGCGGGAGGCACCTGTTACAATAACAGTACGCATAGAAGATTCTCCTTCGATGTGACAGATATGAGTAAAATGTATCATATATATTTTATCATATAATGAAACGAAAATCGACGTCCGAATGAGTAGCGAAAAGTTGCGCAAAATCCATATACAATTGTAACAAAATGCAAATATGTTTTTTGTTTATTCACTCAATAGATATGTGGAGAGGTTTGCGGTAGAATAATAACACATTCCAAGAACTACCTATTAAGGAGGACAAAATGGCTAGTTTACAGCTTAAGAACGTAAAAAAGACTTACGGCAACGGTATCACCGCTGTTAACGATTTCAACCTTGACATCGAAGATCAGGAATTTATCATCTTCGTAGGACCTTCCGGATGTGGAAAGTCTACTACCCTTCGTATGATCGCTGGTCTGGAAGAGATCTCTGATGGTGAACTGTGGATTGGCGACAAGCTGATGAACGACGTTGCTCCCAAAGATCGTGATATCGCAATGGTCTTCCAGAGCTACGCTCTGTATCCTCATATGACCGTATTTGACAACATGGCATTTGGTCTGAAGCTGAGAAAGACCCCCAAGGCTGAGATCGAGCAGCGTGTACACGAAGCAGCTCGTATCCTTGAGATCGAGCATCTGCTTGACCGTAAGCCCAAGGCTCTGTCCGGTGGTCAGAGACAGCGTGTTGCAATGGGACGTGCTATCGTTCGTAACCCCAAGGTATTCCTGATGGACGAGCCTCTGTCCAACCTGGATGCTAAGCTGCGTGTTCAGATGCGTATCGAGATCGCTCGTCTGCATGAGAGACTGCATGCTACCATCATCTACGTTACCCATGACCAGGTCGAGGCTATGACCCTTGGTACCCGTATCGTTGTTATGAAGGACGGTCTGATGCAGCAGGTTGCTTCTCCTGTACAGCTTTACAACGAGCCTGAGAACCTGTTCGTAGCAGGATTCATTGGTTCTCCTCAGATGAACTTCATCGATTGCGTACCTCAGAAGGAAGGCAACGATGTATGGCTTACCTTCAAGGATCAGAAAGTCAAGCTGACTCCTGAGAAGGCTCAGAAGGTTGTTGACGGTGGCTACCTTGGACAGACTGTTGTTATGGGTATCCGTCCTGAGGACATCCACGAGACCGAGCTTGCTCTTTCTCAGTTCCCCAACAGCACCATCACCTGTAATGTCAATGCTACCGAGCTTCTTGGTGCTGACATGCATCTGTACCTGAACGTTGATGATGTTGACCTTGTTGCTATCGTTAACGCTCGTATGCAGGTTAAGAACAACGACACCGTTAAGGTTGCTCTTGATGATACTCGTATCCATGTCTTCGACAAGGAGACCGAGATGGTCATCACCAACTAATTTTGATCTCTCCGGGAGTTACTCCCAAGAATCATATAAAAGCAGTCGCTTCGGCGACTGCTTTTCTGTTATACAGATTTTTCCATACTATCTTTACAAATCGTTAATTGCATGACATTGCTCTCAGAGATATAATATAGGAAATGTCACTTAAAGAGGTTTTGTTATGTCAGAACAACAGAATCAGAGCCCATTTACCAATCCTCCTCAGGATAATGGGGCTCCTATGAATGTAAATCCTTATTCCATGCAGGGCAGTGGCGGTCCTAACAGTCAGAATCCCTATATGCAGCAGCCTGCTCAGAATCCCTATGGAGTAAACTACAGTAATAACCCTTACGGAAATCCCTATGGCAATCCTTATCAGGCTCCCTATGGTACACCTGGTGGTATGATACCTAATAACATGGCACCCGCACCGGAACCTAAAAAGAAAGGTTCCTTTTTGGGTGGTTTTGTTACAGCCATGGTCGTATGCCTTATTACTGTTATGATCGGTGTAGGGATCGCCGCAGCTCTCCAGAGAGGTTCTACACTTCCTGTAGCGACCGAATACGGCACCACCACTCTGACGGTAGAAGAAGCCAACGCACTGGTAGCGAAAGTCGATAAGCTGGCCAGATACATCCAGAACTACTATGTTGAGGAAGTGGATGTCGATACACTTCTGGACGGTGCTTATCATGGCGTGGTAAATGCCATCGAAGATAAGTATGCAGCTTATTACAACGAAGAAGAGTTAGCTGATTTCCAGGATTCCTCCTATGGAGAATATGTCGGAATCGGTGTAACGGTCATGCTGGATGACACCGGTATCGGTGGAGCACTGGTCATGGCTGTCAACCAGAATGGTTGTGCTTATGAGATGGGTATCGAACCCGGAGATGTACTGATCGAGGCAGATGGTGTTTCGCTTGCAGGAAAGACCCTGAACGAAATGGTCAGCTTTATCCGTGGTGAGGCCGGAACCTATGTTTCCATTACCTATATGCGTAATGGTGTCCAGAATACCGTCAGCATCGAGCGCAGAGCGCTGAAGGAGACGGCTGTTTACTACACCATGATGGAGAACAAGATCGGATATATCGCTCTGGCTGACTTTACGGTGGTAGCTGTCGATCAGTTTGATTATGCCCTGAAAGACCTTCAGTCTCAGGGTATGCAGGGATTGATCCTGGATATCCGTGATAATGGCGGCGGACTGGTCGATGTCTGTGTAGATATCGCAGATGAGATGATCGATACCGGTCTTGTCACATACATGGAAGATAAATATGGTGACAGGGAAGAGTATAAGGCTCGCAATGCCGGAGAACTGGATATGCCCATTGTTATCTTGATCAATGGAAATACAGCTTCTGCCTCCGAACTTCTGACTACCTGTCTTATCGATTATGGTAAGGCTGTAACGGTGGGAACACTGAGCTATGGTAAGGGAATCGTTCAGACCACCTATAACCTGATGGATGGTACTGCTGTCAAGATGACAACGGCAAAGTATTATTCTCCCCTCGGTACCAACGTCCAAGGCATCGGTATTACTCCCGATTATGAGGTAGAGATGGCAGAGGGCGTTGTCCTTTCCAAGATCAAGACCAACGGTATTCCGGATCTGACCCAGGATCTGCAGCTTCAGAAGGCGATCGAAGTCATGCTGGAGCAGATGAAGAACCGATAAACATTGGATAAAGACAGAGGAGCGCATTATGGAAAAGTTTATGAAATTCCTTTCAGAGTCCCCCGTATGTTTCTATGCGGTCAAAAATCTGAAGGCTATGTTTGATGAGAATGGATTTGAAGAGCTTCCTTCCTATGAGGAGTGGGAGGTAAGAGCAGGCGGTAAGTACTATGTGACTTACTATGATTCTGCGATCTTTGCTTTTGTCCTTCCTGAGGATCTTTCTAAGATCGAGGCACCCATGTTCCGCATGATCAGTGCCCATACGGATTATCCCTGTTTCCGTGTGAAGCCCTCTGCGGAGATGAGAGTCAATGGCTATCGCAAATTGAATGTAGAAGTCTATGGCGGACCGATCTTCTCCACCTGGCTGGATCGTCCCCTGTCTTTAGCAGGACGCGTTACATTAAAGTCTGAGGATCCTTTCTATCCCCGTATCGAGATGGTGGATCTGAAGAAGCCT
>JAZUIK010000196.1:0-20350 GCA_045642205.1 Bianqueaceae bacterium | reverse complement strand
AGGTAATATTCAGATAAGAACCGGAAAGGTCGATATCGATCTTGTCCACGACACGGACTGTGGACTTTTTCATCTTGGGATTGCCGCAGAAGGACTTAAAGTCATGCTCTCCTACAAGATACGATGCGGCGATCTTCATTGCCTCCACATCAGGGACTCTATCCAGCACCTGAACATACTTACGGTTGAAGACAGGTTTGAAATCACCGACATAGAAGGTATAGCAATAGGTCTTACCCATGGCATTGTACCTTGCGTGGAATCTGTCGGAAACGACCTTCACTTCCTTCACTCCGATGTCCTCCGGAAGGTAGCGGTTCATATATTCTCTGACTTCCTCTGCAGACATTTTTGTCTCCAGATGCGCATTGGCGACATAGCCCTTCGCATGGACTCCCGCATCAGTTCTGCCGCAGCCAATGACCTCAACACTTTTCTGTCCGGTCATTCGCTGCAACACATTTTCCAATTTTCCCTGGATCGTCATATCCGTACCCGGCTGATGCTCCCATCCAAGATACTTTGTTCCATCAAACACCAGTAAAAAACGATAGTTTCTCATATCTGATGCCTCACGATCTTATATTCATCACCAGGTTCGTAGAAAGGACAGCTGCGCATGGTTCCTCTGAGAAAGCCTTCCATCTCGTCCTGGTCCAGATCCATCTCACACACGTAAAAATCCATTTCGTCGTCATACACATAGTGCATGCATTCTTCACAGTTGACTACCGGAAGGGGTTTCTTTTTCTTGATCATTTGATCACCTCAGATCCTGATTAAGTCTCTCTGACAATCGATGTCATTTATGATAAGGCTCACCGCTCTCGATGCGGCAGGCACGATAGATCTGCTCTAACAATATGACCCTCATCAGCTGGTGAGGAAAAGTCATTTTAGAGAAGCTCAACTTCCAGTTCGATCTCTTGCATACCTCCGGAGAAAGTCCCAGGGATCCACCGATAATGAAGCAAAGATGGCTCTCTCCCTTCACTTTCAGCGACTGGATCTTTTTAGAGAATGCAACAGAATCCAGCTGTTCTCCCAGGATCTCCAGCGTTACCACAAAGCTGTTTGCCGGGATCTTGGCAAGCAATCTTTCTCCTTCGATCTGGCGGATCTTGTTTTCCTCTGCCTCTGAAGCACCGTCCGGTGTCTTCTCATCGGTTACCTCAACGATATCCAATTTGTCATATCGACTGATACGCTTGGCATATTCTTCGATGGCTTCTCTGAGGTACTTCTCTTTGATCTTTCCGACTGTCAATATGGTTATCTTCACCTGGATTCTCCTATCAGAAAACCTCCTGATGGCTTCTGTGAGCAGCTTTAGTCCACTGCGAACAGGTCCTGCAGGAGGTTTTCTGTTATCTATACTCTGTTATCTTTTACAATCCTTAACCGGCGGTGGGAGAAACGATCTTAAGCTGAGATCCGTCATCACTGGTACGAATGATCTTCGCACCCATCTCACGGAAATTCTCGACCATTCTCTCGTATCCACGATCGATATAATGCACATTGGTGATCACGGTGGTTCCTTCAGCTGCCAAGGCTGCCAGGATCATAGCTGCACCGGCTCTTAAGTCGGTTGCCTGCACCTCTGCACCCACTAACTTGCTGACGCCTTCCACAATGGCAATATGACCTTCCACATCCACGTGAGCACCCATCTTTTTCAGCTGCTCTACATAGCGGAAACGATCGTCATAGATACTCTCGTTGATCATGCTGGTTCCCTGTACCAGACACAGAAGCGCCATCATCTGGGGCTGCATGTCGGTGGGGAAGCCGGGATAAGGCATGGTCTTGACCTTGGTGGGACGAAGCTTCTGACCTTCTCCGACGACACGGATCCAATCGTCACCTTCGTAGACCTTGATACCGGTCTCACGAAGCTTGGCGGAAATGGATTCCATATGTCTGGGGATCATGTTATGGATCGTAACATCGCCTCCGGAGATCGCACCGGCTACCATGTAGGTACCTGCTTCGATCTGATCCGGAATAATGGCATAGGTACTGCCGTGCATTTTCTTGACACCGCGGATACGGATGGTATCGGTACCGGCGCCCTTGACATCCGCTCCCATAGAATTCAGGAAGCTGGCAGTATCAACGACGTGAGGCTCCTTTGCCGCATTCTCGATGACAGTCGTTCCTCTGGCTCTGACAGCGGCCAACATGATATTGATGGTGGCACCGACACTGGCAAAGTCAAGGAAGATACGGGTTCCAAGCAGATTCTCTGCTTTCATTTCGATAATAGACTGCGTGCTGACAACCGCACCCAGTGCCTCGAAGCCCTTGATATGAAGGTCGATAGGACGGACACCAAAGTCACATCCGCCGGGAAAAGCTACTTTAGCTGATCCGAAACGACCTAACAGGACTCCAAGAAAATAATAGGAAGCTCGCATTTTACGAACTTCTTCGCAATCCGCGCAGTTATTGACCATATTCCGTGAATCGATCCGCAGTGTATGGTCATCCAGATACTCGGTTTCTACATTCAGCATCTTCATGATCTGAACGATATTCTTTGTATCTGCAATGTTAGGGACATTTTCTAATACGACCACATCCTCAGACAGCAAGGCTGCTGTCAGGATAGGCAGTGCCGCATTCTTGGAGCCGCTAATGGTCACGTCTCCGCGAAGCGGTGTCTGGCCGCTTACCAATAATTTGTCCATACTTTTTTGCTACCTCGGAATTTTTTTCTATCTATAAAGAACCTTCTGCTTTGCGTTGCAATGCGAATGCATTGCATGCCCCCGGGCAGAAAATTCGTGTTAGCATTATATCATAGTCAATCTGGTTTGACAACTTTTTCATTCATGACAATAACTCAGAACGAACTGTTTACCGGAATCCATGATCATGGTCATGGTAGGCATGGCCAGACCGGTATCTCCATACACCGCCTCCAGAGTATATCCGTTCAGGATATCATTGACCGTATCGGTTTCTGTCCTTCCCCTGTCGGAGGATAAGATATCGTCTAGTCCCCGATAGAGCATCTCATCCATGGGCATAGCATCTACGGGATCTCCATTTCCCAGGATCCTCCAGTAGGAAAGTTCTGCTGACTGGATACCGCTTCGAAGGACCACTACGGTCATGGAATTGAAGTAATAGACCTCCTCATCGTCCATCTGGGCAAAGGTGACCCTCAGTGTATCACCGGATCTGGTCCAGCTGGTGATCAGGACATCTTCTCCCATCCAGCGCTGAGCAAAACGCATGGCTACAGTTTCCAGCATCAGCTGCTCTTCTTCTGTCAGGACATTTTTCCAGGATTCCAGCGACTCCTCCGACACAACTTCCGTATCTCTGTAGGAAATGGAATGCGATTCCCAATCGGCGATCAAAATGGTGGAACCGGCATTATACTGCGTCTTCGCGCCATAGATGTATGTCAGTGAATATTCTTTATTTCCCAGGAAATCCTGTACCATGGCATCCAGATCCGCAGGACCGATCTCCAGACTGCTTTGAAGACGTCTGAGAGAGGAGGGTTGTTTCTTAAAGCTGATCCCGTTATCTTCGTACATCGCCTGGACACGGTCCATCTCCTGAGGATTCACTCTGTACCTCTGTATACGAGAGTTGATATTTGCGATCAGAAGTGCCAGATTCAAGAGCAGCAACAGGATCAGAAGTGGAATTCGAATGACTTTTTCTCTCATACTGCCACCTCAATCCGGAATATAGCGGACACTTCCATCCGCCATTTCCACTCTCCACGCAATGAGAAGCGTATGACCATTATCGTAATAGACGATCTCAGGGAAGCCGACAGGTCCCCCTATCTCATCCCTATCGGATAATCCGCTGACCGTATCTAAAATATTCAGCCAGCTGTTATGTACCGGTGATAATTCCTCGGAAAGTTCCACCTTCAGTACATATCGTCTGCAGGAATGGACGATACTGCCTCTGACCGTAATCTCAACAGGATGTCCCTTCATGCCGTTTTCTCTGTCAAATCGCCCGCTCAGGGGGATATCTCCGACATAATAATCCAGGTAAAAAACATAGTCTCCGTTGTTGATGCTGTATTCCGCCAGGACCGGTGTCAGATTATCCTCACCGGCTGCCGCCATATCTTCTTTCAGAAACTTCAGAGCGATCCAGTAGGCTTCCTTCAGACTGGTCTCCCCCTTTTCGGAATCCGTCGGTGTTTCGACATACTGCATGAATCCGTCTCGACTGATCTTTAAGGAGATCTTCTCGTTCGTATAAAAACGGACATCATCTCTGTCCGTACTGACCAGAGTATCCGGATACTCAAAGAAATGGTATGCATAGGCATTCATCAGACTGTAACGGAATGTGTCTCCATCATAGAATGCTCCCACAATCTTACCCTTTTGCATAGACATTTTATCGGATACTTCACCGGCAAAGGTTCCCCTGTGCATACGGGAAGGGTAGATCATGCCCGCATCGATATATCGAACAGACTCACTCCATAACCTTCCACCGGCAAGGAGCAGACTGTGATAGGCACTTAAGTTTTCCGTCCACTCTCTTTCTCCGGCACAGGCTGCCCATACGGTCCCTTCCTTTGAATCATAGAAACAGATCCTTACCCTATCTCCCTGTTTTAGAGCTGGCTTCAGGATCACCTGGTCAAACTGCATGACCGGAAGGGATTCCTTCTCTACACCCCACTGGGCTGATAAGAGCTGCTCGTCTCCCAAAAGCGGAAGAAGGGCCGTACAAGAGAGAACCTGTTCCGGAAGAAGCTCTGTTCCTCCCTTTTCCCATTCAGCTTCCTGGAGCGTCTTTCCGATCAGCTCCGAAAGATCCTGGGTCAAGGTGCTGAATGCATCATCCACCGAAGTAAGACGAACATAGGAACCGCTTTCCAATCCTCCCAGTGTTACATAGATCTCTCCCGGACTAAGCAGGTTGGCTTCGATAGGGTATTCACCCTGCTTCAGTGCCGTACTTTCCGTGGAAATAAAAGGGTTTCCAAACAGCATAAATACCTGTCCGATAGCCGTAATGGACAGGATAAAGGAAAAGATCCAGAAAAAACGATGTTCAAAATAATCTTTAATTGTCTGCTTCCGAAGGATACTCATTTTTCATCCTCCAGAAGGTATTCATAAATATTCAGATAAGTCCCGGACAAAGTATCTCCGAGCGTCTTGGAATAACGTATATACCTTGTCAGCCGCATATTGTTTCCCACAATGACAGCGACGTATTGTTCTCCGATGATCGGCAGGGGCACACTGACCTGATACAGACCACTGTTTCCAACCTCCAGATTTGTGGAAAACAGTACCACTCTCTCAAAGCCTCCGCGGATCGCATAGACCATGATACTGACCTTTGATCCGGGCTCTTCCTCTCCGCCTATGATGGTCTGGGTATCCAGCGTAGCCACATCTTCCGTTTCTTCTGCCAATACCGGAAAATGAAAGCTCCCTGTAAACAACAGACAACACAGAAGTAAAAGACTCCAGAAGGTCCGCCAGATGGCAGAAAGTTTATTATTCTGCATCTTTATCTACCTCCGGGGCTTCCGGGAACGCCAGATAGAAGGTGGAACCCTCTCCGATACGACTCTCCAGATAGATCCTTCCTCCATAGAGTTCCGTAGTCTCTCTGGCAATCGCCAGTCCCAGACCGGTTCCTCCCATGGACCTGGATCTTGCCTTATCGACTCGATAGAAACGATTAAAGATCTTCTCCTGATGTTCCGGTGCGATACCGATACCTTCATCCCTGATCCAGACACAGACCTCTCCATCGGAAAGGGCGATCCCTCCTCGGATCACAGAGCCTTCAGGGCTGTATTTGATCGCATTGGTCAGCAGGTTACGGATAACCTGATCGATACGTCTGCTTTCTCCCAGGATCCAGAACTCTTCTCTGGGCCAGGGAAATTCTCCCTCTTCCTCCTCGACCAGATCCATCTCTTCGCTCCAGCGGATCTCCTGCTGTTTCTGCCTTGCATCCCAGGTCAGATCGATCAGGTCCTGACGGAGCAGTCTGCCCACTTCAATGGGCTTTCCTGCAGCCTTGACCTGATGCGCATCCATCTTTGAAAGCTCCAAAAGATCCGCGATCAATGCGGTCATACGATTGGACTCATGCGCAATGACAGAAAGGAATTCTCTGGTCAACGCACCATCTTCCAGGTCGGAATCCAGCAGCGTCTCTGAATAACTCTTAATGGTCGTAACCGGTGTGCGCAGTTCGTGGGATACATTTGCCACAAAATCCTTCTGCATCTGCTCCATGGCCTTCAGGTCACGGATGGATGCCGTCAGCTCTCTGGCCATGTCATCAAAGTTGACCTCCAGAATATCCAGTTCATCACCGGTAACCGTAGCCTCCAGGGACTCCGTTTCCTCAGAACTTACCGCTCCCTCTTCCGCTTTCACCGGGGAAGTCTCACTTTCCTGGCGGGTACCCTCCGCCAGGGCCTGGGTCTTCTGTGTCAGCTTCAGGATCGGACTGGCAATGGAAACTGCCAGAAGATATCCTAAAAATCCTGCAACGATAATACCGACCAGAGTAACCAATACAATGATCAGGGTAGTACGGCGCAGATTCTCCTGAACAGCTTCCATAGATTGACGGATAAACAGGATATAAGAACGATCATTCTGCGCCATTTCGAAACGTACGGCATAATCACCTACCGTCACCTTTTCCGTGACAGAGGTGTGCACATACAGATTATCCAGACTTCCGCCGCTCAGTACGGTGATGATCGCTCTGGAAGCCAGGTCTGCTTCAGACAGAGACTCTTTTCTTGCATATAACAGTTTTCCCTGATCGTTCAACAAATAGACCGAGGTCTCGCTGCCGCTCAGGGAATCCGTATTGACGGTCTCGATCATCAAAGAGGTCAGCACTTCGCCGAAGATGCTCTCTGCACCCTGGCCTCTTTCCGGCTCCTGCATGGAAAGCATGTCGATGATTCGATCCGCCGTATATTCACTTTTTCTATAAACCTCCTGATAGGCATTCGCCCTCAGGTTCATAAGGATCAGCACGCCCTGACTTGTCATGACCACTACGACCAGCAGCATATACAAAACAGCCATTTTCCACTTGATACTGCTCACAGGGCGCCTCCTTTCCTATTGTTATTTCTCTGTAAAGTAGTAACCTACACCACGCTTGGTAAGGATCAGCTCCGGCGTAGAGGGATCCGGCTCGATCTTTTCTCTGAGTCTTCGGATCGTAACATCCACGGTACGCTCATCTCCCAGAGCCTCATATCCCCAGACCTTACGGAGGATCTCATCTCTGGAAAAGATCTGTCCTTTTTTACTCATCAGAAGACGAAGGATCTCCGTCTCTCTCTGGGTCAGATCGATGATCTTCTCTCCCACCTTTGCGGTAAATCTGGTGGTATCCAGTGTAAAGTTGCCTACCGTATAGGTATCCGCCATGACCTCTACCTTCTGGGTCAGTGCAGAGTAACGTCGAAGTCCTGCACGGACTCTGGCCATCAACTCTCTGACGCTGAAAGGCTTGGTCACATATTCATCGGCTCCCATTTCCAGTCCCAGGACCGTATCGATCTCTTCCGCTCTGGCGGTGACAAGGATAATGGGCACATTGCTGACAGCACGGATCCTTCTGCAGACCTCATAACCATCCATTCCCGGCATCATAACATCCAGGATGATCAGATCGGGCTCCTCCTGCTTAAACTGATCCATGGCCTGAAATCCATCGTAAGCCGTTACAACCGTATAATTTTCTTTCTGCAGGTTAAACTTGATGATATCGACAATACTTCTCTCGTCGTCTACCACGAGGATCTTTTCGTACATGACGGTCCTCCTTGTTTTCTTTTTACTTTGTTTCGATCTTCAGGAAGGTAGAGACCTCCATACTCTTTCCGCTCTCCAGAAGATCCATACCTGCCTCATCACCCAGCTTGTCCACCAGATTGGGGGCATCGATGCGCCAGTTCTGAGGCTCAATGCAGATAAAGCTGCCTTCCTGTCCGCAGTTCCAGATCATCCAATGACGATAGAAAGGATCAACTTCATAGGTAACCGTCGCATCGGATCTTTCGATAACAGCACCATGCAGCGGCTTGCCATCTACCTCAATGGGCTCAACAGTATAGTGATCATCCATGTTCCAGGCAATGGGATTCTGACCCTCACCGCGGAACAGGGCTTCGTCTTCATTCAGATTGCGGACAACACCACTGGGCAGCATACGCTCGGTCACCTCGATGCGCTTTCCGATGGATACACGGACCTTACTGGTGGGATCTGCCTTGAATGCGGTATGGAAGCCAAGACCTACGGGCATGGTATCCTTACCGGTATTCAGAATAACAACCGTTTCCTTCAATCCCTCTTCCGTCAGCTCAAAAACACGGCGGACCTCAAATTCAACAGAAAGGTACTGATAGAAATCCGTGTCAGGTGTTCCCTTAAAGACAAGGACTGCCTTATCCTCGGATACACACTCTACCTCCCAGGCACGCTTGTGCAAAAAGCCGTGCAGAGAGTTTCCTCTCTTGGGCTCGTTCAGGGGGAACTGGAAGGTCTTTCCGGCTGCAGTGAACTTTCCTCCATCGATACGGTTCGGAGGGAACAGCAGGGGATAACCGTAAGAAGTCGGTTTTTCGCGCAGGATCTCTTCGTTCTCAGGTGTATTCATAGCTTCGATGCCGTTCTTAGTAAGAGAGATCATGGCACCGCCCACTTCAGGAGCGATCACTGCCTCATAGGCACCGTTTCTTAATGTGATCAATGTAAGATTTCCAAGTTCCATGGAAGGTTCCTCCTTAAATATCTTTATCGTTTTCAGATTTTTTATCAGACTCAGTTCCATCTCCCGTCACACCGGATGCTGTCTCGACCAGGTCTTTCGATGATCTGACAGTCTGATACGCACTGGAATCTGTCGGCAGTTTTCTCTTTGCCAGGACCAGATTCAAGATACGCTGGATGACATAGTAGAGAACTCCAAACAGCGGAACTCCAACGACCATACCGAAGAATCCGAATAAACCTCCAAAAAGAAGAATGGAGAAGGTGACCCAGAATTCATTCAGGTTGGTACGATCTCCCAGAATACGGGGGCCGATGATATTGCCGTCGATCTGCTGGAGAATGAAGATGAAGATCACAAAGATCAGACACTTCACCGGGTTTGTCAGCAGGATCAGAAGGGCACAGGGCACCGCTCCGATAAAGGGACCAAAGAAAGGAATAATGTTCGTTACACCGATGATAACACTGACCAGGACTGCATAGGGCATACGGGCGATCACACAAAAGACTGCGGTGATCATTCCGATGATCAGAGAGTCGATCAGCTTACCGATGATAAAACCACTGAACAGCTGATGTCCCTGTCTGCAGACATCCATCACTGCATCGCCCCTCTTTTTATTCAGGACAGCATAGATGACTTTTCTTGACTGGCTCAGAGCCAGTTCCTTGTCCCTGAGCAGATAGACAGCAATGACAAAGCCGATGAGCAGGTTGATGATGGTCTTAACGAAGTCCACCAGACCATTACCTACGGTGGCCATCAATTCGGCACTCCACTCCGTGATACGGCCGGTAATAAAGTTCTGCAGACTAGTCATGGCGCTTTCTGTAAAGGTAGACAGATAAGAAGCCAGCCAGGAATTACCCCTCACCCACTTGGTAATGGCATCCTGGATCGTCGTAATGTAATTAGGAATATCCTGTACCAGTCTCGAGATACTGTCGACCAGGGTAGGGATCAACAGTCCTACCATTCCCGCCAGGATCAGGATTCCGGAAATGATTCCCATGGTAATGGAAAGGCCTTTGGATAGTTTCTCTCTTTTTGAGCGGAACAGTTTGTCAAACCCTTTCCTGTAGACTTTGACCATGGGATCCAGAAGATATGCAATCACTAAACCAAAGGTAATACTCTGCAGAGACTTAGCGATGCTCTTCATCACTCCTCTGACCTCGGTAAATCGAAGGAAGATAAAGGTGAGAAGCACCAATCCCATCAGGACCAGAAATGCCTCTCGGGCCACGATCCTCACATGAGCATAAAACTGCTTATTCTCATCGGAATCGTCTCGTTTCAGAAAACTCATACGCTTCTCCTCCTTTCATCATCAGATATGGGTATGATTATGGATATGCTGTTCACAGTATTCGTGATTTCCGTTGCAGGTAGAGCAATAACGGAAGGTCATATTCGGATCATCCTGTTCGGTGATACCGCAGATCGTACAGCGATGAAATGCTACCTTGCGGATCTTTTTGTCCTCACGGACATTATTTTCGGTATTCTGAGGTCTGACGACCTGAATGTGGATACCGTTTCTGTTCACCCCACCACCGGCGGCGGAATTGATCTTCTTCTCAAACTCTTTTCTTCTTTTCGTTGCCTTGAATCTTTGGATCAGCATCGGCAGGAAATAGACAAGATAGGGGAAGAAAGATGCCAGGATCAGCATCTTGATAGGGAATGCACTGGTAAAGAACTCTACCAGGATCAGCACACCGGAGAATACACCGGCCCACTTTGCCTTGATAGGCAGAAAATAGAACAGAAGGATCTGGATATTGGGATGCAGCGTTGCCAGTGCGATAAACAGTGTCTGATTGAAGAAAGACATCTGATTATACAGATATCCGATATTGAAGATCCTTGTAAAGTACAGAAGAAAACTGACCAGGACGATGGCGGCCCAGCCGATCAGATAATAAAATCCAAAGCGGAAGGAACCGATGGTCCTTTCCAGAGCTTCACCGATCCAGTAATAGCAGAACAGACTCAGTGCCGTCATCAGGATACTGCTGATGGAAGGCACAAACAGAAAGGTAACCAGTCTCCAGACTTCTCCTCTCAGGATCCTATCCGGCATCAGGTTCAGATAATAGATAAATCCACTCTGGGGAAAGAGCATGTTGATCAGATAGATCAGTACATTTCCGAATACGATATATCGCATCAGATGGGGGATCGTAAACTTCCCCCATTTTCTTTCAAGATTTTCCAGCATTTCGGCTCCTTTCCTTATCGGTACCAGGAGCGCTTAGGCTTCTTTTTCGGTGTACCGTCAAAGTCAGACAGCAATTTGATATTTTCCGTACGGCGCATCAGAGCCATGGGGAAAATAGGTGCCTTGCGATATCTTAAGATAAATCCGGGCAGGTAGACAGCCAACAATCTGGCGGCCAGAAGCGCATCCGTTCTGGCATCGTGGAATCGTTCATCCCAATGCAGGATGCCACTAAGCTGGGCCTCTTCCTTTAAAGAGATGACATGATCCAGATTGTTCATATCCTGTACCAGGAAGGATACATCCAGGATCTTTTCTCCCTTCAGGATCTCCGGGATCTCCAGCTCCTCCTGGGTGTATGCCTTGATCAAGACATCGATATCCGATCTTACGCCCTGTCCGCAGATGACTCTCGCCCTCTTCATAAAGGCGGTGATCCTTTCCAGCGCTTCCTTGATGGGGACTCCCTCTCTTCTTAAAAGTTCATCGGAAATATGGGTGAGGCCTCTGACAATGGGAGAGACTCTCATTCCCTTAGGAAGGCGGATATACATATCCAGACTCTTTGTGATCTGTACGCCCATCTTACAAGGCTCGATCAGGATACCGGAAAACTGGGTGGGATGTCCTCCCTCCCATTCCATATCGAAGACCGCCACCGGGAAACACTCTTCCCAGGCTTCACGGATCTTTTCAACTTCCTCTTTCTCCAGACGATGCTCGGCAAAAGCTTTGAACGCTGCGCTTCGCTGCTTTCCGCACTTAAGGAAATCACATTCCTTCTGCTCGTCACACCAGGAGCAGTCAAAACGTCTTTCCAGTGCTCTCTCGTCTTCAGAGACCACGGGCTCATAGTACAGATATTCCTTCAGATAACGCTGCGGATTATCGTTCGCAAACAGACGCAATCTCTTGTAGACTGTATTAGCCAGATAGTGATCCGCATGGATCAAAAGCTGATTGACACCGGTCATCGCTTCCATTCCCGCCTCTGTTCTGGGGTCCTTCGCAGAACCCATTCCGACCAGCAGCCACTGACTGTCCTCCCGACTTTCGTCCTTAAACAGACTGACCCAGACCATACTGTCCGTTGGTGTCAGTGTCTTAGCACTCTCACCGAATCGTTTCTGGATGGCCTCAGACTTTTCCTCATTGAAGGTCAGTGAAGAACGGGATGCTCGTTTATTCAGATCCGGATGCTTTTCATATCGAGTCCGGCATTTATCGAACAAAGAAAATAACTGCTTCGGAAGAGGGCAATGCAGACTTCCATAAAATACGATACGATGATCACGATAATCCTGAATATTCCAATCTGCCATGGTAGGCCCTCCTTTCCTTGATTTATACGATCCTCTTCTTTTTTCTTCGGTCCATATCATTTCGACCTGTCACTCAAAAAAGATAGAGATACAGATATCATGATACACGAAATCTTAAGTAAAGACAATCAAAGTCGTACTGATATCCCCAAAATTCACAGTCAGTTCTTAATTCCGTGGACCAGATGCAATATCCCATCCAAAATAAGGCCGCCACCGATGATCATAGCCAGCGTATGGATCGATTCTGAGGGGATCAGCAATAACCCGGCTCCGAAGACTGCACCAAACACGCACTCCAGTACCAGGATCACATAACCGAAGGTATCCTCGATCTTATAGGAAACTCCCTCTGTCATAAAGATACGGTTCTCTTCCGTGGAATTGCCGCCGAAGCCGTTTTTCTTTTCCATTAACTCGATCTTACGAAGTTTCAGGAAAACTGTATAAGAATAGATCACCAACAGCGTACCGATCGCCATGGTTCCCAGTATATCCGTGGCACCTTCTTTCAGGATCATGACCAGCAAGGCACCGGTCACTACGATCGTCAGGGAGACTCTTAATCTCTCCGCTTCGAAATTCCATCCGTTCTGGATCAGCTTTCGTCCGGTCAGACCCAACATGATCCCCACCAGAAGGATCATCGGCAGGATTACTGCCATATCCACGATCATTCCCGTCAGCAGCATCGTTAATATACCACCCAACAGGATTGCTGCTCCCTGGACTTCTTCGTGCTTCAGAAACCATGCAATAGGGCCTTCGGTTCTGGCCTTTTTCAATGTGGTCTCAATGGTCAGCTGCATATCTTTTTCCAGCATGGTCCTGACCGGCAGTTCACGGAAGATCTGCCTGGTCTTTTCATCCATGGCCAGCACCTTGGAAAATACTTCCTCATAACTGGGACCACCCTTGGCACCGATATCGTCGATCGTCACTGCCTTTCCTCCTGCGGAAAGCGCATCAAAGAGCTGGTCTACGAAATGTTGTCTCTCCTGTGTACTGAGATCTGCCATCCACTGATCGATAGCCTGATTCAACGCCAGCGATCTGGGATCATGCTCTCTTAAGAGCATCATCTTTCCATGATCGGTGCACCAGGTATACAGTCCGTGCTGCATCAGACCATCCGCCGTCGAAGCAATGATCCTGGTATCTCTGATATTGACCTTAAACAGTTTGCTGATGACAGCATATTCCGGGCCCACCAGGGTAGTCCGATCCTGGATACGATCCAATACGGAAAGATCCACGACCTCACCGCACAGCCCGGGTCCGTCCAGATCATACACATGCTCCACATGGTCCCAGTCGGCATCCTCCATCATGCAGGCAGCGTACAGTGCCAGATTGCCTCCCTTGGAATGTCCACTCAGGATAAAAGGCATGTCCGGTTCTGCCGTAATGGCGCGATGGGCGTACTCCACCGCCTTGTTCTGTGCCTGAGGATGGGTAAAGCTGATCATAAAGTCCTCTTTCCATCCGGCAATGGTATGATCCGTTCCGCAATAGCTGATGATCCTCTTTCCCGCTGCCTCGAAGGTCATGGCAGAGAACTGCAGAGCACTGTCATGGTCAAACTCATCCACATAATCCTTGACCAAAACATCTCCAAATCGTCTGGATGCTGCAATGGCATCCTGAAGCTCGATCTGTCCGTTATCCGGGCCTACCGTACGAACATAGTAAGTAAGGCCCTGCTCGCGGATCCTTCGGGAAACCTCCCGAATGGTCATACGCTCATGCTTTTCAACTTTCGGCAGGGGATTCTCCCCTACAATGCCGCTGTTCTTTACATCGGGCGTTCCCATACCGCTTACCTGATACACCGGTTTCATGTCCAGATATCCTACGACACAGAGAATGAGCACATCCATGTCGCAGAAAGGCTTCTTATCAAAATCCAGGTCTCCTACCCAACGTACATAGTCGATCAACTTGTCCATGGACTAACCTCGCTGATAGATATATTTCTTCTTTACGGTCTCTATATGCTCGATGGCACCGGCTCTTTCCAGTACCGTGATTGCCTGACTTCCCTTCATTCCCGGAAGTTTCAGCGCTTTCATCATCATCTGTCTGTCAAACTTATCCGGCAGCAATCCGGGCACTAATGCCTTATAATCCTCCGGTGTTTTGATGATGCCGCCCTCCTCGATGGTCAAAGGCATCCTCTCCATACGGTGGGCCCCATGTTTTCTGTCTTTGCTGTATCCGTCCAGCAGCTTGTATTCTTCCATATCCATCATTAAGACCATAAACTCAAGGTTTGGATGGAACATGGTATCCGGAAGACGCCATATCTCCGGCAATATATCGGAAACGCGGCCTTCTCTGGGGGATTTTCTCCGGCTCAGGATCTCTCCCGTATCCGGGTCGATCCAGCAAAGATACTTCACTCTGACACAGGGATAAACAACCGTCACCGGATATTCCGGCAAAAACACTTCCAGTTTGTCCCTTAATCTGTCAAAAGCTCTGGTCTGGATCTCATAGATATGTCCTGTTTCCTTCTGGAATACATCGGCGATCTTGGAACCGATCCGTATCTCATGGCAGCTCTCATCCGGCTCCAGATAATATTTGACCGTTGTATGCACCAACCTTTCCGATTGAGTGCCGATGCCCGACTTCAGACGGACTCTGGCCCTGTCCAGGGCAATGGAAAGACGCTCTGTATCGTTCATGGCTCCTCCTTTCGATCAGGTCTTTGATGCACTTCTTTTCGCTGTGCTATATGGATCGGTCACCATAGTTCCTATGATTATACCATACTCTTAAGTAGACCTGCATCCTGCCACAGAGGTCAAAATACTTCTTCCTTAATATACTCTCCATTTTGCACCTGTACTTTCTATTGCCAATCCCTGTTTTTCGGTGGTATACTCAATGAAATATATCTTTCTTCGCACCATCAGGAGCGAAATCCAAAATATACTACTTATCCCAGGAGGCCTCTATGTTAAGAGACGGAAAAATCTGGATCGCCAACAATGAAAACGGCGAACCTATTTATCTTTTACCCGGCATGGCTAACCGCCATGGAATGATCGCAGGTGCTACCGGTACCGGTAAGACCATTACCCTGAAGGTTCTGGCTGAGTCCTTCAGTGATATGGGTGTTCCGGTATTCCTTGCCGATGTGAAAGGCGATCTGGCAGGCTGCATGGCAAAAGGTGACGACACTGCTGATATGCAGGCTCGTATCCAGCGCTTTGGTCTGGCTGAGAACGGCTTCACCTACGAAGGCTATCCTGTTACCCTCTGGGACATCTACGGAAAGAACGGAATCCAGCTTCGTTCCACCATCTCCGAGATCGGTCCTATGCTCCTTTCCCGTATCCTCGATCTGAACGATACCCAGAAGGAGATCCTTTCCATCGTATACAAGATCGCAGATGACAACAACCTGCTGCTCATCGATACCAAGGATCTGAAGGCAATGCTGGCTTATGTCCGTGCTAACTCCAAGACCTATGAAGCAGAATATGGCCGTATGACCTCCGCTTCCATCGATGCTATCACCCGTGCACTTGTCTCTCTGGAGACCGAAGGCGGCGACATCTTCTTTGGTGAGCCCGCTCTGAATATTTCCGAGTGGCTGACCACCGGTGCAGGCGGCAAGGGAATGATCAACATCCTGGATTCTCAGACTCTGGTCAACAGCACCAGATTGTATTCCATCTTCCTGCTGTGGCTCCTTTCCGAGCTGTATGAGCTGCTTCCCGAGGTCGGTGATCTCTCCAAGCCCAAGATGGTCTTCTTCTTTGATGAAGCTCACCTTCTGTTCAAGGGTGCTCCCAACTGGCTGCTGGAAAAGATCGACCAGATCATCAAGCTCATCCGTTCCAAGGGTGTTGGCGTTTACTTCTGCACTCAGAATCCCAAGGACATTCCTGACAGTGTTCTGAGCCAGCTTGGAAACAAGGTACAACATGGTCTTCGTGCTTACTCTCCTGCTGAGCAGAGAGCTGCCAAGGCTGCCGCTGATTCCTTCCGTGAGAATCCCGCATTCAAGACCTATGACACCATCCTGAACCTCGGTACAGGCGAAGCTGTTGTCAGCATGCTGGACGAGAAGGGTATCCCTTCCATGGCTGAAAAGGCTGCTATCCTGCCTCCTAAGAGCCGCATGGGTGCTATCTCCGACACCGAGAGATCTCAGAACATCAAAGAGAGCCTGGCTTACAGCCGCTATGCTACCGCTGTAGATCCCGATTCCGCATACGAACTTCTTCTCCGTAAGGGTCTGGAAGAGCAGGAAGCTGCCGAACTGGCTGCTAAGGAAGCTGCTGATGCAAAGCAGGCTGCTAAGGATCAGGCTGCTGCTGATAAGCAGGCTGCTAAGGATGCCGCTGCTGAAGAAAAAGCAAAAGCTGCTAACAGCAAGGCTGTCAAGACCGCAGCTAAGTCCGTTTCTTCCACTGTTGCCGGTACCATCGGCCGTGAGGCCGGTAAGGCTCTTGGTTCCAGCTTTGGTTCCTTCGGTAAGACTCTGGGCGGAAACGTCGGTGCTGCTCTTGGACGTGGTATCATCGGTACTCTGTTCGGACTGAAAAAGTAATGATTTTTCAAGAATGATCTAAGCGGCTCGCTACCTCGGTATCGAGCCGTTTCTATCCCGTTTTTCTTCTATATTTCACAAAGAGGTGATTTTCGTGAAACATTCCTTTCGCATAGTTCTCTCTTTTCTTCTGATCGGTGTCCTCTGTCTGGGTCTGCTGCCCCAGAGTACTGCTAAGGTATCTGCTTCCACAGAAGTGACGATCCATACTCCCGAGGACCTTCTCGCTGTCAAAGATAACCCCTCCGGAACCTATATCCTGGCAGATGATCTGGACATGTCCGGTATCGATTGGGAACCCTTTGCTTTCAGCGGCTTCTTCTATGGTAACGGCCATACGCTCTACAACCTGAAGATCACCAAGCCCGGCACAGAGAAACGTGATACCGTCGATGGCAACGACAAGGTCTATCCCACTGTATTTGCAGGACTTTTCTCCGCTCTGGATCAAAAGGCTCTGGTAACCGAACTGAAGCTGCAGGGACTGGATATCAACATCACCACCGATGAGCATTGCTATATCGGATCCATCGCCGGTTATATGAATGATGCCACCATTTCTAAGTGTACCGTTCTGGATGCCCGCCTGACTCTGACCACCGGTGGAAAGATGACCGGTGTGGGCGGTCTGGTCGGATTTGGCTATGGTACCATCGAGGGCTGTGAGACCGACACTGTCCTTACCTATACTGATACCAATGAAAAGGATAAATGTGAAGAATTCCTTGCCGGTGTTCTCGCTTGCGGAAATGCCTGGATCCGGGACTGTCAGATCAATATCGAAGGCTTCTGTTCCGTAACCGGATATGTCCACAACGGTGGACTGGTAGGTATGTTCTATCAGTATGATAAGGAATCCGAGATCGGAACCATCGAGAACTGCCATGTCAATGGTGCGATCCACTTCTTTGAAAATAACGAAGACAGACGAGCCTACTGTGAAGCCTATGTCGGTGAACCTCTTACCGATGTTTACCCCGAAAACTGCAGCAACGATTTCGAGACCGATGAGCGGGATGATTATGAGACCATTCTTCTTCCCGAAGAGTGTAAATCTCCCTCCTATACTGCTTCGATCGTAGAACCTACCTGTACCGCCTGGGGATACACCACTTACCTCTGCTCTGACTGTGATTACAGCTATCGCGCTGATTTCACCGCTCCCGGCCACGTAAAAGGTGAATGGGAAACCGTTCTCGAACCTACAGAAGATGCTCCCGGAAGAAATGAACTGAAGTGTACAGTCTGCGGTGAGATTCTGGAAACAGAAGAGATCGCACAGCATGTTTCCGGTGAATGGGAACAGATCACGGTGGCTGACTATAACGTAGAAGGTCTGCGTCAGAGAGTCTGTGTCGACTGCGGACTGATCCTGGAATCGATTACCGAGCCTGCCCTGATCCCTGTAGAGGTCTGTCAGATGCTGGATACGGAATTGAACCTGAATTATAAGGACATCTACGCCATGAAGGTCTCTGTCCTTCCCATCGATGCTACCAATAACAAACTTCACTGGAACTCTTCCAACACGGAAGTTGCCACTGTTTCCGATACGGGTCTGATCACGGCAACAGGCCGAGGAACCACCACCATCTCCTGCTATACGGATGATGGCTATGCTTCCTCCACCTGCCTTGTCACCGTGGATTATACCTTCGGTCAGTGGTTGATCAAGACCATCTTGTTTGGTTGGCTTTGGTACTAAAACAGCATAGACATATTTCACTAAAATAAGAGCTCTGGATTTCTGAGGTCCTCGCTTCACTGCGGAGTTCAGAAATCCAGGGCTCTTATTCTATCAAAACAAAGCGGTTTTAGTTTGATTTGGTTATCTATCCATCGTCATTTTGACATTACTTATTTGTACTGCCGAATCCACCGTCACGAACAGCGGTTACCTCTTCCTCTTCAGCAATGCCGAAGGGAAGGAAAATGCCCTGTGCCAGACCGGCACCGGCTTCCAGACTCAGGGTCTTGTCGGATTTGGAATCATTGGTAACCTTGATCATGATATGACCTTCATTGGAGGAACCATAGTAATCACTGTCGATGACACCGGTGGTGTTGTCCAGCTGCAGACGGAATTTGAATCCCAGAGAACTGCGAGGAAAGATCAACAGCACATAGTCATTGCGCATCCAGCTGCGGATTCCGGTAGGTACCAGTGTTCCCTCCCCGGCTTTCAAGGTCAGAGGATAGGGAAGTTTAAAATCGTATCCTGCAGATCCTGCCGTTGCACGCTTCGGCAGCTGGATCTTGTCATACATATCTTTGATCTCTTCTTCAGAGAATTCAGGATGCTTGTCCTGCATATCTTTCAAAAATTGCTCTAAAGATACTTTTTCGAATTTTGCGATCATTGTGTTTACTTTCCTTTTGTTTCGTTTCTTTGTTCCGATGTGGTCCTTGCTTTTATACTTTCTGGCAGAGCACACTCTCCACACGGAGTTTATCCATAGCCAGAACGGTGAGCTTCATATTTTCATATTCAAAACTGTCACCGGCTGTGGGGAAATGACCGAAGGATTCAATGCACCATCCACCGACGGTCTCACTCTCGAAGTCAAAATCCTCCTCTTTGATCTCCATCATTTCCAGGAAATCGCCGATGGGCATATCTCCATCGATCTGGTACTCACCATCACCCTTACGCACGACTTCGGTTTCTACCTGATCCGTCTCATCCCAGATCTCGCCGACCATCTCTTCCAGAACATCCTCCATGGTAATGATACCCAGAGTTCCGCCATACTCATCCACAACGATAGCCATATGCTGCTTTACCTTTCTAAGGGCTTCCAGTACTTCAGGCATCTTCATAGTCTTATATACATAGCAGGGCTTCATCAGAAGCTTCTTAAGATCCGGATGTTCTTCTTCGGTCAGTGCTTTCAGCAGATGGTTCATATACAGAACGCCATCGATCTCGTCGATACTTCCGTTGTAGACCGGCAATCTGGAGAAGTGCGCTGTTGTGATCACTTCCAGAATATCATCCCACTCATCCTCCAGGTCAATACCCACCACATCCACACGGGCAGTCATGGCCTCGGAAGCAGAGACATCGGCAAAATCGATCGCTGCCTGGACCAGTTCGCTCTGATCCTCCTCCAGTACATCTTCATCTTCTGCCGTCTCAATAATGGACTGCAGTTCCTCTACAGCCTCTTCCTGATCTGCCTCAATGGTCTCACCCTTCAGAGGTTTCGTCAGAAGATTCACCAGACCGACTGTCACAAAGACAAGCGGTTTCAAGATTGTCATCAGGAATCGATTGGCACCCGCATAACGGATGGCATACCGATTGGCTGCTTTCTTACAGGTGATCTTAGGGATCGTCTCGCCGAAAAATACCACCAGGATCGTCAGCACAACCGTAGAAACCCAGGCATATTTATCATTTCCAAAGATCAGGATAATGGCAACAGATCCCAAAGAAGACGCCGCTATATTCACCAGATT
>JAZUIK010000195.1:0-7567 GCA_045642205.1 Bianqueaceae bacterium | reverse complement strand
TCTGACATCGACGCATATTATGTAGGCCTGATCGATGATTACTCTGTTGTTCGTGAATGGGGATTTGAGAGATCACAGCACTAAGGTGCCTAAGAGGAGATCATACATGAAAAGAGTCCTCGTGAAATCTGTATATGATGCATTCGACTATGTCATGGAACACTACCATCCCTATGAACTGGATGAATTTGCGGAGCGGACAGATCGCTATGCCGTCATATCCATCCAGGATACCCATACAGAGGGATTCGGTTTCCAATTCGTAAAGAGCAAGACCTGCCAGGATGTTTTAACACTGTATTTCGATGATATCGATCAGGAGATCGAAGGCCTGACTATGTTCTCTAAGGACCATGCAAAACAGATTATCGACTTTGTCAGGAACAACCGATCCGCTGAGACCTTGCTGGTCCATTGCTATGGAGGAGAGTCTAGGTCCAGAGCCGTTGGTGCCTTTGTGGTAGAGATGCTGGGAGGCAGCAGCAAGAATCTGTTTGAAACAGGACATCCGAATATGCATGTATATGACACTTTAAAGAAGACCGCACAAGAATAATCGTATCCGAGGTGAGATCATGACAGGTTATATGATGGAGATGCGCAAGTTAGTGGGACACAGGACCATTATCCAGTGTGCCGCCAGCATCATCGCTGTAGATCCTGAAGGCAGGATCCTTCTGGGAAGGCGTTCAGATAATCATCTGCTGGGTTATTCCGGCGGATCCTGTGAGATCGATGAGAAGGCAGAGGACTGTGCAACCAGAGAACTTCTGGAGGAGATGGGCCTTAAGGCGAAGTCTCTGGAGTTCTTCTGTGTGAACTCCGGCCCGGAGACCCACTATATCTATCCTAACGGAGATGAGGTCTCGAACTATGAGATCGTCTATCTGTGCCGTGAATGGGAGGGTGAACCTATCAGCGCAGACGGAGAGATGCTGGATCTTCGCTTCTATAGAGCAGATGAGATCGAACTGGATCAGGTATCACCTCCGATCCGCAATGTGGTAGATAAGTACATTAAAAGTGTGAAGAAAGAATAATCTATGGCACTGTATGCACTGGGGGACATGCACCTTTCCTTTACGGCCAATAAACCCATGGATGGGTTTGGCAGAGTATGGAAAAAGCATGAGGAAAAAATAGAAAAATATTGTAATAAGATCATCCAGCCGGAGGACACCTTCGTGATCACGGGTGATCATTCCTGGGGAAAGAAGTTAAATGACGCCAGAGCGGATCTGGAGTTTATCCGGAATCTCCCCGGAGAGAAGATCCTGTTAAGAGGAAACCATGATATGTTCTGGGATGCCAAAAAGACGGCAGCTTTGAATCAGGAGTTTGAACCGGATCTTCATTTTCTTCAGAATAACTTTTATACCTACAAGGACTATGCTCTGGTAGGGACTAAGGGATTTACCTTTGAGGGACCCTTCTGGGTCAACCGTCAGGGACAGGTCGTGGACTGGAAAGAGGAAGACGAGCAGAAAGCAAGGAAATTAGTGCAGCGTGAAGCAGAGAGACTGAAGATTTCCTTTGAAGCAGCGAAGAGCGCAGGATACACTAAGTTCATCATGTTTCTGCATTATCCTCCCACGAGCATTATCGAGAAGGAAAGTGTCTTTACCCGTATGGCGGAAGAATACGGAGCAGAGCATGTGGTCTATTCCCATTGTCACGGAGAGCCTCGTTTTGCAGACAGTATCCGCGGAAGATTCCATGGTATCGAGTATCATCTGGTATCGGGAGATTATCTGAACTTTAAACCGGAAAGGATCCTTGAATGAAAGTAGGACTGGTGAGTGTCACCTTCAGAAAACTGACCCCAAAGGACATCGTCCTCCTGTGTAAAGAAGCCGGACTGGATGGCATCGAGTGGGGCAGTGACGTGCATGCGACCGATGTGGAGCGTGCCAAAGAGATCTGTGCACTGATGGAAGAAAACGGACTGGAAACATTCTCTCTTGGCAGTTACTATACCCTGGGAAAAGGGCAGGACTTTGAAGAGGTCCTCGCTATTGCCAAAGCCCTTCATGCCCCGAATATCCGTATCTGGGCAGGAAGTAAGGAATGTTCAGAGATCACCGAGGAAGAAGTATCTTCTCTGGCAGCGGAAGCGCAGCATGCGGCAGACAGATGCTTGGAAGAAGGCATGACACTTTCTTTTGAGTATCACTCTCATTCTCTCACCAGCGAGCAGACATCGGCCATGGAATTGATAAAGAAGATCGACCGCAGCAATGTCAGACTGTACTGGCAGCCTCTGGAACATATCGCTGAAGAAAAGCAGGAGAAGGATCTGAAAGAGTTAAACGAGCAGGGGATACTTGAGAACCTGCATGTCTACTACTGGATCGGATTTGAAAGACAACCTCTGTCGGATGCCAAGGAGAGATGGCAGAAACTGTTTTCTCTTGGTTCTTCAGCCAAGGCAGCCCTTCTGGAATTTGTCAAAGAGGATGATCCTAAGCAGTTTCTGAAGGATGCGAAGACCTTGAGAGAGATCAGCTCTTTCATGTAGAGAGAGAAACAACCATCGACAATCTTCTGGGCGTCAATCTGAATATCAAACCTAAGAGATGATCCTGACCGGCGTGATATGCCGTTTTGTCAGCATTGTGGCAAGAAGGATCGATCTCGAAAAAGTGATTTTTGTCAGGTTTTGTATTGACGGATTTAGACATGTTTCGTAGAATAATACTATTCATGAACGAAGGCGTTCTGCATAAAAGCAGAGCGCCTTTTTCGTTTTCAGAGGAGGGAACATGTCGAATTATACGTCTTTGATATCGTCATCGAATGATATCAACGAGCTTCTCGCCCGTTATGGAGTTCGCTTTGGAATCTATAAAAACAATACGTTTAAAGAACAGCTTTTTCCGTTTGATGCCATTCCGCGTGTCATTGAACATGATGAGTTTACCTACCTGGAGAGGGGATTAAAGCAGAGAGTCATGGCACTGAACCTGTTTCTGAAGGATATCTACAGTAAGAAACAGATCGTTAAGGACGGAGTGATACCGGAGGACTTTATATTTGCTTCCAGCGGCTATCTGGCTCAATGTGAGGGAGTCGTGCCTTCGAAGGATGTATACTCCCATATTTCCGGTATTGACCTGGTGAAGGGAAAGGATGGCAACTGGTATATCCTGGAGGACAATCTTCGTGTTCCCTCCGGTGCTTCTTATCCCATGATCGCCAGGGAACTGTCCAGAAGAGCAGCCCCCAAGGTGTTTCATGATATCCCGGTGGAAGATAACCGCAATTATGCGGATCTGCTCCGCAAGACCATGGATCATGTGAATGTGGGCGGCATCAATATTATCCTGACCCCGGGAAGATATAATTCGGCATATTTTGAGCATTCCTTCCTGGCAGAAAAGACCGGAGCCTACCTGACCAACGGTTCAGAGCTGAGTGTGGAGGGAGAATACCTTTATTACAACACGGCGGATGGTAAAAGAGAAAAGGTCGGTGCTGTGTATCGCCGTATTTCGGATGAGTATCTGGATCCCATGAACTTTAATCCTGAATCACTCATCGGTATTCCCCATCTCTACGATGTGGTCAGAAAGGGAAATGTAGCCCTGATGAATGCGATCGGAAATGGTGTGGCGGATGATAAGGGTATCTACTATTTCGTTCCTAAGATGATCCGTTACTATCTGGGAGAAGAGCCGATCCTGATGAATGCACCTACTTATCTTCCCTTCTACGAACAGGACATGACATATACCTTAGAGCATTTTGATGATCTGGTACTGAAGGATGTGGCAGAGGCCGGAGGCTACGGAGTCGTATTCGGCAACAAGATGAGTGCTCAGCAAAAGGCTGACTTCATTGAACTGTTAAAGAAAGAGCCCAGGCGTTTCATTGCTCAGGAAGTGATCGATTTCCAGGATCTGGATATTATGGACGAGGGAAAGCAGGTGGCTCGTAAGGCAGATCTTCGTGCTTTTGTACTGACGGCTGATGAGCCTATGGTCTGGAAAAGCGGCCTGACCCGTTTTTCACGCAATCCCGATTCATTTATTGTTAATTCGTCTCAAGGTGGAGGTTTTAAGGATACATGGGTATTATCTCGATAGAACAGGCTGATCGCATTCTGTGGCTTGGCCGCTACACGGAGCGCGTATATACAACCGTCTCTATGTATAATCAGTATTTTGATTCCATGATCGATGGAACCAATGAGATCTCTGAGTTCTGTGATAAACTGGATATCCCGAATATCTATACGGATGTGGAGGATTTTATGATCCGCTATCTCTATGATACGGACAATCCGGATTCTATCATCAGCAATCTGTACCGTGCATTTGATAATGCCATCGTTCTCAGAGAGACCATCGGTTCCGAGTCTCTTTCCTATATCCAGCTGGCGATCTACGACTGGAAGGAAGCTTCTAAGAATCCGGCACCTCCCCTGCTGGAGACCCAGAAACTGATCGATCATATTATGGCTTTCTGGGGCGTGACCGATGACCTGATCGACAGCGAGGAAGTCCGTAATATCCTGAAGGCAGGTAAGCGTATTGAGCGTGCTGATCTGTATGCCAGACTGGAAATGCCGAGAAAAGCGATCCTCAGGGAGATCCTAAGGCTTCGTCCTCGCGTGGAACGCAGCGGTCTTCCTTACGATCCTGCCAAACTGGAGAAACTGAGCTGCCTTGCAAACGCAGATGAAATCGACTATTATCAGATCGTTCAAGAGGTAGAATCCATTTTCTGAGGAGGACGATTTCAGTGAGGCAATTGCAATTTGATTATAAAATGCACATCGATTACAGTGAACCTATCCATCGATGCCATTTTACACTGAAATGTTTTCCCATGCAGGATGAGAGGCAGAAGGTGATCTCCTGCCGGACGGAACTGCTTCCTCAGGTCGATTATACGGAAGGGACAGATGGTTTTGGAAACAGTCTGATCTATGGCAATATCCGCCAGCCTCACTCCCTGTTTTCTGTTCGTGTGAGCGGTAAGGTGGAGATCGAGCAGACTGAATATGAGACGATCGATACAGAAGAACCCTATCTTTTTCGTCATCCCTACGGAATGAACCGATCGGGAAACTCTATGCAGGCTTATTTTGAGAAGATCAGAGATTCACTTCCGAAAGGGACACTAGAGCAGGCTTTAGCGATCATGCACCGGCTCCATCAGGATCTTGTCTATGAAAAAGGATGTACCGATGCGAATACGCCGGCGGAGATGGCATTTTCTCAAGGTAAAGGTGTGTGTCAGGACTATGCCCATATCTTTATTGGCCTGTGCCATCTAAACCATATTCCGGCTCGCTATGTGACAGGTCTTCTGGCAGGTGAGGGCGAGAGTCATGCCTGGGCAGAGGTGTGGATCGATCAGAAGTGGATCGGTCTGGATGTGACCAACGATATGCTGGTTAACGAATCCCATATCAAATTCGGCCACGGAAGAGATGCAGCGGATTGCCGGTTGAATACCGGTATCGTTTATGGAACGGCAACGCAGACACAGACCGCCATCGCCATTGTAAAAAGTTCAGAGCAGTAACAGAGCGCCGGTGTGCTTTCCGGCGCTCTTATCAGGTAAATAACCCGGATCGGAGGGTATCAGTGTGGTAAAAACAGTAACAAAGGTAGCACTTCCAGTAGATGAGGTGCTTGCCATTCGTAAAAACCGGATTGAACCGGAAGGAATGGACAGAAAACAGAAAAAGAAGTGTAAACGGATCAGTATCGTGACAGGCACCCACGGCGATGAGCTGGAGGGACAGTATGTGACCTATGAACTGCAACGACGTATCCGGGAGAGTAAGGAATGCCTGAAAGGCATCGTGGATATATATCCGGCATTGAATCCTCTGGGTATTGATTCCATTACCCGAGGTATCCCGGCTTTCGATCTGGATATGAACCGTCTTTTTCCGGGAAATATTGATGGAGACATGACGGAGTATCTGGCAGCCGGTATCGTGAACGATCTGAAAGGTTCTGATGCAGTCATAGATATCCATGCCAGCAACATCTATCTTACCGAGATGCCCCAGATCCGTATCAACGAACTTCACCAGCAGCAGTTGGTGCCTATGGCGGAGAAGTGTAACGTGGATTTTATCTGGGTCCACAGTAATGCGACAGTATTGGAGTCTACGCTGGCATACAGTCTCAACAGTGTCGGAACACCTACCTTGGTAGTGGAGATGGGTGTTGGTATGCGTATCACGAAGGCTTATGGCGATCAGCTGGTGGATGGGATCTTCTGCCTGATGGAATCTATGGGCATCTGGACAGGAGAGGTCATTACACCGAAAAAGCCCATGATCTCCACACAATGGACCGATGTCAGCTATTTAAATGCCTCTACAGGCGGTCTGTTTGTTCAGACAGCCAAGCACGGACAGATGCTGGATAAGGGGGATGTGGTGGGCGAGATCATCGATCCTCTGGAAGGAAAGATCCTGGATACGGTCAAGTCTCCGGTGGATGGACTTCTGTTTACGATCCGTGAGTATCCCATCGTAGACGAAGGATCTCTGCTCGGACGTATCCTGGCAAAGGAGGTAGCTCTCGCATGAAGAAAGTGACACTCTATACCATCAAAGCCCTCTACAGGGATGATCTGCGTATTACAGGATATGAATTCGGAAGCGGAAAGAAAGCGATCTGTATTGTTGGATCCATGCGCGGCAACGAAGTGCAGCAGATCTATGTCTGTTCCCAGTTGGTAAAGAAGTTCAAGCAGCTGGAGGAAGAAGGACGGATTTCCCCGGGCAAAAAGATCCTGATCATTCCCTGTATCAACCCCTATTCAGTAAACACTCAAAAGCGGTTCTGGTGTACAGATAATACAGATATCAACCGAATGTTCCCCGGATATGATCTGGGAGAGACGACCCAGCGTATTGCTGATGCCGTGTTTAAAGTCGTTTCGGAATATCCTGTCGGCATCCAGTTTGCAAGCTATTATATGCCCGGAGAGTTTCTGCCTCATATCCAGATGATGGATACGGGAAGGGACTATGTTGACCTGGCAGAGCAGTTTGAGATGCCTTACATCGTCAGACGAAAGGTGCGTCCCTACGATACCACGACACTGAACTATAACTGGCAGATATGGGATACGAAGGCATTCAGCTTCTATACCGCCACAACGGCGACCATCGATCGTGTCAGTGCGGGACAGGCGATCCTGAGCATCCTTGGATTTCTTTCCAAGCAGGGTGTTGTCAAGTATCATGGTCCTGCCGGAGTCAGTTCCCGTATTATTTCAGATACGGAGCTTGTTCCTGTACAGACAGCTAAATCAGGCATTTTTGAAAAACTGACACAGGTGGGAGAAAAAGTAAAAATGGGAACACCGCTTGCCAACATCGTGGATCCCTATGAAGGAACGATCCTTGAAACGCTGTATGCTCCCTGCGACAGTACCGTCTTTTTCATGCACAGTGCACCGCTGACTTATGCTGATACCGCTGTCTTTAAGCTGGTACCGGAAGAATAGATCATTTGAAAATGCAGAAAAAAAGATCCATACATCTTTTAGCAATGTATGGATCTTTTTTAGTGCGATGAACTATCGCACATTC
>JAZUIK010000194.1:0-12328 GCA_045642205.1 Bianqueaceae bacterium | reverse complement strand
TATCGTATGGAAACCTTGGAACTCTTTGCCAAGATCTCCCTGACTGCAGAACTCCTTGGTGGTGCTAAAGAGATCGAAAAGCCTCAGATCGACAAACTGCTCTATCTGAGAGAAAACTACTATCATGTAACCGGTAAACATGCCGGATACACACACTTCGACAACGGAATTGCCGGAAAATAAGATCGATGATCTGACAATACGTTTGGACAAGAGAGAACTCCGGTTCAAGCCTGCAATAGCACTGCTTGATCCGTAGTTCTTTTTATACCGTTATTCTATAATTTTTCCCTCGGTAAGATCACTCAAAGATCTCATCCAGATAGTTACCGCGGAACATATCAAACTGTCTCCAGAAAGCGATGGTCTCTCTCCATCCGGATCCGGTGGGCTGCTGAGCATCTTCCGGTTTCTTTGCTACGCAGCAATAGTCACAGCCTTCAGGGATCAGACTGCGGATCTGTGTATCCTGTTCTGCTGTGTAGACGCAGCCGATCGCCCAGAAATGCTTCATGTTAGGCATTGCTTCCAGGAAACTGAAGTCCTTGGGCTGAGCGACAAATCCGATATTCAGCTCTTCCATCTTCGTACAATTACGCAGAGGTTCCCAGGTGGTAATACCGTAATTTCCGAAGAACTCTGCATAACGAAGTTCTTTCAGGGTTCCGACATATGTCAGATCCGTGACCTGATTGTCAGCGAGGATCAGCAAACGAAGTTCAGGGAGGTATTGCAGCCAGGACAGATCAGAGATTGCCTGATGACCAAGGTCCAGTGCACGAAGCTCGGTACAGTACTTAAACTGCTCTGCATCTTCACTGGTAATGGGATTCGGAACAGGAGTCCACATGACCAGGGTGGAATATGCGATGACGTCCGTACGCATGCTGTAATCCTGCATATGCAGCATCCAGACAACCTTGGTTTCCGGAAGTGCATCTCTTAAGATCTCCATCTCTTCATTGGTCAGTCCACAGTCACACATGGTCAGGTTAGTCAGTTTAGGAAGCATCAGCATGTAGTCCTTCATGGCATTGACATCCGTGACTTCCATGTTGCTGATATCCAGTTCCTCTGTAGTTTCATCTACAGTGATCTCCGGAAGGCCTGCCTTCTCCAGTGAGAAAGCATAGTGGAAGGTGACATCGGGAGCGATCTCCTTCATTCTGGTAAAATCTTCAGCAGTGCACTGCATGTTGGTCAGTGTGATCTCCTTCAGATTCTCGAACAGAGGCAGATTATCGATCTCTTCCGCTGCGATACTATCAAGACTCAGCTTTTCAATCTCCAGGTTATAATATTTTCCCCCAAGGCAGGCAGCTGTCGGTGCAGGCTCCTCTTCCACTACTTCCATAACGGAGGATTCCTCTACAATCGCTTCAGTCTCCTGACTCTCTTCTTTCGTCTCTTCAACTGTCGTAGCAGCAGACTCTTCAACCTTCTGTTCCCCGTTGGAACAACCTGTCAGGACCATACTGATGGACAGGATCAGCACACTGATCCAGAACATAAATCCCTTTTTCATTTGATTACCTCTTCTCCCTTATTTCGGTAAAACTCAATTGCACTTAGCAGATGCTGCTTGGGACAGGTACTGGATAGAGCTGACCATCCCCTCTTCAGAAAGGATCGTCAGTCGAGTGTTCTCTATGGTGACAACGATCAATTCATCTTCTACCTCGCCGTATGCTCCATAAATGGTCTTAGCACTCTCAAAAGGATCTCCGATACATAATCCTTCGGGTGTTTCAGTCAGATCATTGGTAAAAGTAACGGAATAGATTCGATCTTCCCCTTCTTCATCTTCGTAGGTTCCCAGCTCGATCCCGGTGAAATAATAATACTTCATCAGACCAAGTCCGGCGCATCCCGTGTATTCGAAATAATCTGTATATGCTCCCATCTCATCCAGGATCGGAGCTGCCAGATCATCCATGGCGATCGTCAGGTCACCCGTCTTATAGACCAAAGCGGTGATCTGATCTTCGACCACCTCCTCGGAAACCCCTTCTCCCAGCGTTACTTCCGGTTCTTCTGAGTTTTCTTCAACCGTACTGGTTGCCTCGACCTCAGCACTCTTTGTTTCCACGGTCTCTACACTGACCTCTGATGTCTTTTCTTCTGCCACTGCAGCAGGTTTTTCTCCGCAGCCGGCCAAAGAAATGACCAGACTCAGACTCATCAAAATGATCCAGATCTTTTTCATCAAAATCTCCTTTTGAAGCTTACTCCTCATCGGAAGCTTCGGTTTCATCCACTTCTTCCACACCGACTTCCTCTTCTGCAGCTTCATCTACACCATCCGGATAGAATTTTACCAGAAATCTCTCGGCAATCTCTCCGGGTGTTCTGGGGTAATCCCTCAGATCAAAGTCAAAACAGTCTCCATGCTGCTCAGAGTACTCCAGCATCTGCTCATCCGTCCACAGACAGAAATATCCGCCAGCCGCACGAGGTGTGGAATCAAAATGATACCATTCTCCATCGATATTGACAAGAAGCCAGAAATGATCACTGCGCCATTCCATGGGAATCTTCTGCACAATGATGCTTTCGATACCTGCGCGATCCAAAAGAGCCTTCGAGATCGAGGTAAAGGTAAAGCAGTTTCCGCCTCGGCGATGCAATCCTGCGATCGCCTCCATCACCATATCTTCTCCATCATGAGCAGCGCCCAGATATCCGATATGATCCCAGATCCAGGCATAGATATTCTCCGCCTTGGTCCTCTGGTCCATTTCATCGTCACAGATACTGCTGAAGACTTTCTCTACCAGGATCGGGAGTTCCGAGGCATCATAACCTTCTTCATCCGGGAAGTATTCCAGATCATACAGATTGCCATCCGGTGTGACAAAAGTAAATTCTGCACTGACCTCGGATGCATTTCCTGCTTCATCCACTGCAGAGTAGAAGACCGTATATATTCCCTCTTCTGTCTCATTGACATTAGAGACATCCACAGAGACCTTGACCTCGCCGTCAAAGTTATCGAAAGCTGTGACACCTTCTTTATATCTGATCGTAGAACCGATGGATACGACTTTGTCCTCCACACCGGTAATGACAGGAGGCTCATGATCTCTCAAGGCATCGATGGCGATAAAGATATTCCATCGATCTGCTGCATAAACATCCAGACGGCCTTCAGCATCACTTCCCGCTTTTGTTTCAGCAACAAGACTCTGCTTAGGATCCTTCTCTCGAAGATCCTCTATCAGCTGTTTTCCAAGGGGAACTGTCCAGGGTGTCGATATAGCAGCTGCCGCAACCAGCGCAGCGCCTGCAACAAGACCCGGTCTCTTCTTTACTCCTGCCAGGAACCGACTTGTCTTGCCTTTCGTTTTCTGTGCAGCAGGACTTTCCACCTTCTTGGCTTTGCGGATCTTTACTCCCTTGAGTGTTCCCGCCTGCATTCGTCTGGCGCCTAGCTGCTTTTTCTTATTCTGAGCTACGCTCCGTCTAAGTTTCCTTAAATTGCCCATTCTTTTCCCGTTTCTCTATGTTTTATATTTATATATCTTTTTATAGTTGCTGGTGCGCCTGTCGGACAACCGACTGGATATCGATCTTATCCTGAATTCCACTTTCCAGATCCGGCTTTACGGTTTCATCCGATCCTGCTGCAGCTATTTCTCTTTTTCTCAGCCACAACAGGTATTCAATGTTGCCTTCAGGGCCTCGGATCGGCGAATAAGACAGTCCCAGGCTCTCCAGACCGATCCCTCTGGCATAGGTCATGACCATACGGATCACATCCCTGTGGATCGAAGGTTCCTTGACAACACCTTTCTTTCCGATGGCACCTCGTCCGGCCTCAAACTGAGGTTTGATCAGACAGACAAGCTGACCCTCTTCCGAGAGCAAGGCAGCCACGGCATCCAGTACCTTTGTCAGAGAAATAAAACTGACATCGATGGAAGCAAATTCAGCCTTCCGATCGGAGCCGCTCTTTTCCCGGACCATATCTTCTGTCAGATAGCGAACGTTGGTCTGTTCCATATTGGTGACGCGTGGGTCTTCTTTTAGAGATTCAGCGAGCTGATCTCTTCCTACATCAATGGCAAAGACATGTCTGGCACCATTTTGCAGCATACAGTCGGTAAATCCACCGGTGGACGCACCGATATCCAGACAGATCTTTCCCTGAAGATCGATGGGAAAGCTTTCCAGCGCCTTTTCCAGTTTCAATCCACCACGGCTGACATAGCGAAGGGTTTCTCCTTCGACTTTCAATGCCGCTGTTTCTTCCACCTTCTGAGCCGCTTTGGTAATGACTTTTCCATCCACCTTGATCTGCCCACCCTGGATCAGTTCCTTAGCCCTCTCTCTGGATGGCGCCAGACCTTGTTCCACTACCAGGATATCCAGTCGCTTTTCCATTACTGTCTCCATTTTTCTACCCAGCCGATAACATCATCTCTCAGCTGATCATATTTTTCTTTGATGGGACCGGCAATCTCTCCATCTGCCCCCATACGGTCATATTCTTCTATACTGCACCACTTGACATCCGTAGTCTCTTCCTTCTGGAGGACCACCTCTTCCAGGGATACATCTTTACAGAGGATAAAGATGACCATGACCTCCCGGATCGATCCGATCCAAAAGGTCTTAAGAGGAATAAACTCCTCTTCCTGTGCATCGATCCCTGTCTCTTCCTTCAGTTCCCGTCGAATGGCTTCCAGGGGCATTTCGCCATACCTGGCGCCTCCGCCGGAATTCTCCCAGTAATTCGGCCAGGACTTCTTTTCCGGTGCCCGAAGCGTTGCCATCAGCTCTCCCCTGTGATTGGCCACAAAGACCGCCACGCCAAGGGCATAGAGTCCTTCCGGAACTTCTTCTCCCCTCAGGATCTTCTCCTCAGAGGGGATCATTTCATCCTTTGCTCCCCTTTGGAACAGGGAAAGATATTCCTCCATGGATACACGATTCCTTCCTGAAATAGAATGCCACTTAGAAAATCCATCGATCTTCGAGATCAATGATCACAGATCAGCAACGACCTCGTCGTTCAGTTTGCGGATCATCGCACAGACCAGTTCGACCGTCTTCTCGAAATCCTCTACAGAGGTAAAGGTATGATGTGAATGCGTATAACGGACCGGAACACTCAGTACGACGCAAGGTACTGCACCGATGGCATCATGGATCAATCCTCCATTGGTACCGCCGCCGCTTCTGACGGCTCTCTGCAGCGGAACACCGATCTCCTCCGCTGTCTCAATGGCCATACGAGCCATCTTGGGATTTGCGATCATGTTGACATCCATATGACGCATCATGGGACCCCGCTTCAAACCGTTCTGGATCTTATATTCAGGCATAAAACTGTCATCTCCGGGTGCGCCTTCCATAACAATAGAAACATCCGGACACAGTTCATGAACGGCTGCTCTGGCACCACGTCCACCGACCTCTTCCTGAGAAGTCAGGGTTCCGACCACATCGACACCCAGTTCTTCACCGGCAAGACGCTTGATAACTTCGATCACAACCGCACAACCGATACGGCAGTCAAATCCCTTTCCAAGCAGAACGCCCGCTCTCTCGATCACTTCCATGGTAACAGCCGGTACTGCAGGATCGCCTACCTCAACATGGAACAGATCACGCACTTCCTGAGCGCTGGTAGCTCCGATATCGATGATCATATTTGTGGTAGAAAGAGGTCCGTTCTGATTGATCTCCTTCGCAAAGTGAACGGGAACAGAAGCAACCACACCACTGATCAACTCACCATCCTTATTACGGATCCATACTTTGCTGGCAGGGACCGTACTGGGATCCCAATGTCCCAGCTGCAGAAAATCCAGCATACCGTTGGGACGGATCGCCTGGACCATAAAGGCTACCTCATCGGAATGGGCATCCAGCATCAGTACCGGCTTATCACCTGTATTGCCTTTACGATACAACATCAGGTTGCGCAGTGCATCTTCCGTGAAGTGAGTAACATACTCTTCTGCATATTTTCTGGCAACTGCCGTTACATCCTCCTCAAATCCGGGAGCGCCAAAGGCGTTGGACAGGTCAGTGATCATCTGTAAAGTTTCATTTTGAATCTTCATGTTCGGCCCCTGAAAGCATTATGCTTTTCTTCTGATTGTTCGATCATCTGTGCTTTACTGTATTTATAAGAAAACACACAATTATCGAGTATTATAGCACAAAGACAGACATATTGCCGTAAAAACCCGAAGTTCCTTGACTTTTTTCAGTTTTTTGTCCTTGAGCAACCGAGGAAAATTAGGTATAATACTATATTGCTTTACAGGTATTTTCCTTACAGCATAATTTAGCAATTCAAGATTTTATTATATGGAAAAGGTATACTATGGCAGCTAACAAAAAAACTTCGGTCAAGGGAACTTTGCTCCCTATGATCCTCATCATGGCAACACTGCTCATTATCTCCGGATTATTTCTGTATGTGTTGAACCACCTGAATGTCCTTCCCGGACGTTACTTTGCAGCAGTCATTGTTCTGATGGTTGTGGTATTACTGGTCATCTTCCTGTTGATGAACCGATTCCGTCCCTCTGTTCGCTGTATGATCGGTATTCTGTTGATCGTACTGTATGTTGGCGGACTGACTTATGGCGGCTTCGTGATGAAGCGTACCGCCGATACCCTGGACACCATCTCTACAGAGACCACGATTGAAGTCTCCGAAATGGTCGTATATGTCCGCACAGAGGACAAGGCTACCGATCTGAATGATGTTGCAGCATACCCCTTTGGTATCATGCTGGATCAGGCCGGTGGAATTCCCGATGTCACCAACAAAGCTCTTGATCAGTTGGAAAAGGAACTGAATGTCACCTTAGATCTGACCGGTTATGAAGGCGGCCCTGCTTCCCTCGTCAAGGCCCTCTTAAATGGTGATGTGGATGCGATCCTGTTTAATTCTGTCTATCTGGACATGGTCTCTTCCGGTGAAAACTTCGCTAATGTAAAATCTCAGGTCCGTGCATTGACTTCCCTTCGCGTAGAGACCAAAGTCGATACGACCAAGCCTTCTACAGACAAAAAGGATAACACTCCTGAGTCTGCTTACAGTAATACGGATCATGTTATTACGGTCCTGCTCAGTGGTAACGACACCTACGGAACCCTGGAAACCAACGGCCGCAGCGATGTCAACATTGTTGCCATCATCAATACAGAGACCAAGCAGGTAGCTCTGATCTCCACTCCCCGTGACTATTACATCGAATTCCCCAATTCCTGGGGAGCCAAGGACAAACTTACTCATGCTTCCTGCTATGGTATTGCCGAGAGTATGGGTGCATTGGAAATGCTCTATGATGTGAATATCGATTACTATTTCCGTGTCAATTTCAGCGGTTTTGAAGATATCATTAATGCCATTGATGGTATTACCATTAATAATGATGTGAGTTTCTATGCTGATGCTGATGCCATTGATCAATCTATCGCCAAATATGATGGATACTTTTATTATCCCGAGGGAGAACTTTTATTAGATGGAACTCAAGCTTTGGCTTATGTTCGTTGTCGTAACGCCTTTAAAGATGGGGATTTTACCCGAGGTCGTCATCAGCTGATGGTCATCAAGGCGATCCTGAAGAAGATGATGTCCAAGGAGATGCTCTCCAACTTCTCCGGTCTTCTCTCTGCTATAGAAGGCAGTTTCGAGACCAGCATTCCCTACAGTGTCATGACCGATCTGGTCAAGATGCAGCTGGATGACATGGCCGAGTGGAACATCGTTCAGTATGCAGCTGCCGGATGGTCCGATTGGCAGTACAGCTGGGGTGCAGGTGAGGACCTTTCCGTTGTCCAGCCCGACTACAGCTCTGTTGATGCTGCTAAGGAAGTCATCCGTCAGGTCTTCGATGATGAAGCCATCAGATTGCCCGACTAAACATCAATACATTTGGAATCCCCAGGTTTCCCTGGGGATTTCTTTTTGGTTCCTCTTCCGAAGTTCCCTGTCTATAACACAAAGAGCACTTTTTGAAGCATTACATCAGTACCGCTTCCAAAAGTGCTCTTTGCGTTTTCGTAACTATTACAGCGTCAGATTCGGATACGCATTCAGATCCATGGGACTTTCCTGTCCCTTCTCGTATTCATAGTATCCTGCACAGGCGATCATCGCTGCATTATCGGTGCAAAGGATGATCTCAGGGCGGCAGAACTGCATGCCCTCTTTCTGACAGGCTGCTTCCAGACTTTCTCTCAAAGCCTTATTGGCAGAAACACCACCGGCAACGGCAACACGCTTGACCCCATGGTCCTTCGCTGCCTGCATGGTCTTGGTGGTTAGGACCTCCACAACAGCCGCCTGGAAGGAAGCTGCTACATCGTTAGGATTGATCTCCTTACCCATCATCTGCTGTGTATTCAGGTAGTTCAGGACTGCCGATTTCAATCCGCTGAAACTGAAGTTATATCCCTCTTCATCCAGACAGGGACGGGGGAAATGGATCGCTTCGGGATTTCCCTGTTCTGCTGCCTTCTGGATCTGAGGACCTCCGGGATATCCCAGTCCGATAGCACGGGAAACCTTATCAAATGCCTCACCGGCCGCATCATCCCTGGTCTTTCCCAGGATATGATAATTCTGATAATCATCGACCATGATGATGTGAGTATGTCCACCGGATACGACCAGACACAGAAAAGGCGGTTCCCACTCTGTGTTGGTAATATAGTTGGCGGCGATATGTCCCTTCAGATGATGGACACCTAAGAGAGGCTTGTGGAGCGCATAGGCTAATCCCTTTGCCTCCGAGAGACCTACTAACAGTGCACCGACCAGTCCGGGGCCATAGGTTACCGCAATGGCATCCACATCGTCAAAGGTCATATGGGCTTCTTCCAGTGCCTGCATGATGACACCATCCGCAGCCTCGATATGCTTTCTGGATGCGATTTCCGGTACAACTCCTCCATAGATCTTATGGATGGGTACCTGGGAGGAGATCACGTTGGAAAGGACTTCTCTTCCTCCTCGGACAACGGCTGCCGCTGTCTCATCACAGGAGGATTCGATGCCTAAAATCACATTGTATCGTTCCATTCAATCTCAATCCTCATATTTGAATTCTTTGATCATTCGATCTTTGCCGATCACCACATTGGGGAAGATCGCTTTGGCGATATCCTCATATTCCTTGGGATTCGGCATGGCTGGAGAGAAATGTGTCAGCCACAGTTCAGAGACATTGGCCTCCTTTGCCATGGTTGCGGCTTCTTTGAAGGACATATGATGCTTTTCTTCTGTCTTCTCCTGCTTCTCAGGGTCACCATACATACCTTCACAAATGAACAGATCTGACTCCATCGCCAGCTGACGGATGGCCCTGGTAGGACGGGAATCCGTACTGTAGGTGATCTTCAGACCTTTTCTGCCCTCTCCAAGCACCATATCCGGTGTATAGACAGTGCCGTCCTCTTCGGTAATCGTTTCGCCGTTCTGAAGCCTTCTCCAATAGGGAAGGGGAATATTTGCCTCTTTGGCCCTGATGGGGTCGAATTTAGGACGGCGCTTGATCTCCACGCTGTAGCCGACACAAGGCATACCGCCGTGAGAACATTTACCGGCTCTGACAAACATCTCGCCGATCGCCATTTCTTCCTGTGATTCGATGGTCTCCTTGCTCAGTTCTTTTCCAAGAACCTGAAAAGGAAGCTTTCCCGTAATCCTTAAGAGTCCCTCCACCACAGGCTTCAGTCCCTGGGGACCGATCAGGGTAATAGGCTCCGTTCTTCCACTGTTTCCGATGGTCAGAAGGAGTCCCGGAAGACCAGCCACATGATCGGCATGATAGTGGGTGAACAGGATCACATCGATATCCTTAAAACTCCATCCGGAACGACGCAGGGTAATCTGTGTTCCTTCTCCCGCATCGATCAGGATCGAGTGACCGCCGAAGCGGATCAGACAGGATGTCAGGTATCGATTCGGGAGCGGCATCATACCGCCGGTCCCGAGCAAACAAACATCAAACATTATCGCTGTTCTGCGCCAAGACGGAACTTCAGATTACCAAGGATCTTCTTCATGAAGCGGTTGGTATCCTCAGGCGTGATGGGCGTATCTTTAGGAGTGAAGGTGATCTTGAAGGCCATAGACTTCTTGCCTGCTCCGATCTGCTCGGAACGATAAACATCGAACAGGTCAACACGGCTAGCCTTGTCACATGCCTTCTTGATCTCAGTCATAATGGAACCGCACTCTACATCTTCTGCGACCACAACAGCAAGGTCACGTTCTACATTGCTGTGCTCAGAGATAGGAGTATAGCGGTAGCTGCCCATATGTGCACACATTGCACGGTAGTCGATCTCACCAAGGAAGATCTTGTAGTTCTCCTTACCATCCTTTGCCAGGGGCAGTTCATTGGTAATGCTGTTTGCCAGCTTACCGAAGACACCGATCTTCTCGCCGTCTGCCAGGATGTAGGCAGCGATTCCGGGATGCAGATAAGGAACATCCTGTGCTCTCTCATAGGTAAAGGTCATACCGAATGCCTCGGACAGATCCTCCAGAGCGCCCTTCATGGTGAAGAAATCCTCGTCCCCACCGAAGGCAGCAAAACCAAGGTGCAGGACCTCATCAGGCAGCTGCTTGGTATAGTCGCCAACAGGGATATATACATTAGAGATCTCAAACAGGCGACCTTCCTGATTGCCCTTCTTCAGGTTGTCAACAACGACATTCAGCATGGAAGGAGCCAGGATACGACGCATGATGGAAAGCTTTTCGGTAATGGGGTTCATGATGCGGATGACATCTCTTTCGGGGGCATCCTCAGCAATATGGAGCATATCCAGATCGGCAGGAGAATAGAATGCGAAGGTAGAAGCCTCGCTGAAGCCCTGTGCACACAGAGTTCTCTTGACCTTGGAACGGATCTTCTGCTCTGCGTTCAGGCCACCGGTGGTAACAGAAGCTGCCTGCAGGAAGGTGGGAGTGATATGGTCATAACCATACTCACGGATTACTTCCTCTGCCAGGTCAGGCTCACCTACTTCGATATCCTCACGGAAACGGGGAGCAACAACATCCATGTTGTCTCCATCGCGCTTTACTTCAAACTGAAGGCTCTCCAGGATCTCAACGATGGTATCTTCAGGAACGGTGATACCAAGGATCTTGTTGATACCGGAACAGGTAGCAGTGAAGTGCTTGCCTTCCTTAGCCTCGCCGGCATCACAGTCGAAGTGGCTGGAAGTAATCTCGCCGCAGCCCAGTTCCTCGATCAGGTGCAGTGCACGAGCCATACCCATTTCTACGGTATACTCGGAAATACCCTTCTCGTAGTGAGCCGCTGCATCGGTGTGCTGACCAAGAGCACGAGAGGTCTTACGGACATTGTCACGCGCAAACTTTGCAGACTCGAACAGGAGCTGAGTAGTATTCTCGGTCATCTCGGAATTAAGCCCACCCATGATACCTGCCAGAGCGACCGGCTTGGAGCCATCGCAGATGACCAGGTTATTGGGATTCAGAGTGAATTCCTTCTCGTCCAGAGTCTGGATCTTCTCACCTTCCTTCGCACGGCGAACGATGATCTGAGTGGATTCCAGAGTGGACATATCAAATGCATGCATGGGCTGACCCAGCTCCAGCATGACAAAGTTAGTGATGTCAACGACGTTGCTGATGGAACGGAGTCCGCACAGGGCCAGATAACGCTTCATCCACTGAGGAGACTGTCCGGGAGTGATATTACGGACACCATGTCCCAGATAACGAGGGCAAAGATCGGGAGCTTCTACCGTAATATTCAGACCTTCATACTGATAGTCAGAGCAGGTATAGTCCAGAGCTGGCATCTTGATAGGCTTCTTCAGGATCGCAGCTACCTCACGGGCAATACCGAAGATAGACTGGCAATCGGGACGGTTTGCCGTAATGGAGATATCAAAGATTTCCTCGTCCAGACCGGTCAGAGCCTTCACATCACTTCCAACCTCTGCATCCTCAGGAAGGACCAGCAGTCCGAAGTAATCGCTGCCGGGATACAGATCATCGGTCAGACCCAGTTCCAGACCGGAGCAGAGCATACCGTTGGACTCAAAGCCTCTCATCTTACCCTTCTTGATGGTAGCGATACCGACAACGGTCTTATGATCCTTTGCCGTCTCGACAACGGTGGCTCCGGGAAGCGCTACAGGGTACTTGCCGCCGACCTTGACATTGTCAGCGCCGCAGCAGATCTGGTACAGCTCATCCGCACCAACATTGACCTTGCATACGTGCAGATGGGTATCGGGGATCAGTTCACACTCGATGACCTCACCGACAACGATTCCGGAAATATCCTTTCCGATCTGATATCTCTCTTCG
>JAZUIK010000193.1:0-4907 GCA_045642205.1 Bianqueaceae bacterium | reverse complement strand
TGACTGGATCTATTATTCGTTGCCGGAGGGCGCACCAACCACGGTAACCATACAGATGCAAAGTACCCTGGATACGATGCTGACCGGTGCAACAGGTTCTCTTTACGGTGTCTATGTCGTTAATGGTGCCAATGAGCATTTTGAAAGTATCAAGGTGCTCTATCAGGCCCAGGGATACTGTATCGTTGATGGAATCAATCTGTACGATCGAATTAAGATCAATAAAGATTAAACCAGGAAATCAGGAAACAGATCGGAGATCTGTTTCCTGACCCGTTTCGCTAACGCGAAACTATGCGTTAGATCAATGTCTGCGTAGCAGAGCCGTTTCGCTAACGCGAAACTATGCATTAGATCAATATATGCAGAGCAGAGCCGTTTCGCTATAGCGAAACTATGGTCATGTTTTTAGTAGTTATTTGGAGGAATTATGAGAAGTAAGTCATTTCTTGCCATTGCACTGATGATGCTTTTGGCACTGTTTATCACGGGCTGTTCCAAGGTCAATGTCAATGAACTGGTCCAGCAGGGTGATGATGCATATTCCAACGGTAATTATGTCACGGCAGAAAAGACCTATACTTCAGTCATCGAACTGGAGAAGGGAACCGACGAGATCTACAACAATCGCGGAATGTGCCGTATGATGACAGAGAACTATGAAGAAGCCATCGCCGATTTTGAGCAGGCGATCGCACTGAACAATAGTTCTGATGTTTACTTCAATAACTGTGGTCTGGCTTATTATAAGACAGAGAATTATGAGAAGGCAGGGGAGATGTTTGGATCTGCCATCGAGATCAACGATACCGTTGCTGCCTATTTTGTCAATCGCGGTGACTGTTACTATGAGCTCCATAATCTGGAGATGTCCACTGCCGATTATCAGAAGGCACTGGAACTGGATGATACCCTGTCTCATGCTTACAATAACCTGGCATCTACTTTCTTTAATGTGGGTGACTATGAGCATGCAATCCAGAATTACAACAGAGCCATCGATCTGGAACCGGACAATAATGTCCTGTATTGGAACCGTGGTGAGTCCTATCGTATGCTGAAGGAATACCAGAATGCACTGGATGATTTCCAGACATATCAGGAGATGTCTTCCTACGTAACCATCGACTTCTATCTGAAGAAGGTCGAGGTAGAAGTGGAACTGGGTCTTCTGAAAGAAGCACGCGATGACTATTCCACTTCCATCAGCATTCTTCCTTCCGATGCCGATCTGTATCTGGGAAGAGCGAATGTCAGTTATGCTATGGAAAACTGGAATGATGCATTGAGCGATTATGGTAAGTATCTGAATTCCAACAAATCTGCGGTCGTCTATGGAAATCGCGGATATTGCTACTATATGCTGGGACAGTTGGAGGCAGCTCTGTCAGATCTGGATCTGTGTATTTCCATGGAGCCTGATTATGCATGGGCATATTACACCAGAGGACAGATCAAGACTGATCTGGAAGATTACGAAGCAGCCAAGGCTGATTTTGATAAGGCCAATGAACTGCTGGGTGATGAAGAGTAAGTTAGTTTTTTGTTAAGGAATTGAAATATCGGTTGACAAGGGAATCAAAACAAAGGATAATTACCTTTACCTATGATTTCGTTTATGACTGAGTATAGATATAGTAAGAGGAGAGCAATCCATGAGCAGATTTGTCGATAAGCTGGCCGGTGCCCTTGGTTTTACCACGGACGAGGCTGATAACAGAGATAACGATTTTGACGATTACGACGATTACGAGGAAGAGGACGAATTCCGTTCTTCCCGAGGTAACGGCCGATATGATCGTTCTTCCGGTTATTCCAGAAGTAATTCTAATTATAGCAATCGTCCTACCGCTGCATCTACTTCTACCTACAGCAGAAACAGCTATTCCGATTCCGATGACGGACGTTATTCCAGAATGGGATCTCCCTTTGGTTCTTCCGGTAGTTCCTACAGTGGATCTTCTTTCGGATCCTCTTATGGTTCTTCCAGCGGAAGTAGCTTTGGTGGATCTTCCTACAGTTCAGGTAATTCTCCCTTTAGCGGAAACACCCGTTCTCAGGGACCGAATTATCGTACTATGGGATATCAGACATCCAGTTCTACCGCAGCGAACGGAAGCAAGATCCTGAACCTGAATGCCAACGTTCAGATGGAAGTTGTTGTCGCAAGTCCTGAGTCCTTTGACGAGGCCAGAACCATTGCACAGAGCATCAAGGAGAATAAGCCTGTCATCATCAATCTGGAGTTCGTGGAGCATTCCATCGCCCAGAGAATGACCGATTTCCTCTGTGGATGCTGCTGTGCTGTGGATGGAAATATCCAGCGCATTGCAGATAAGATCTTCATGATCGCACCCGGTAATGTGGATTTTGCAGGTGATGTCGATATCCGTCAGTCTCTGCAGACTGAAGGATTAGCTTTTCCCATCGGAGGAGCAAGAGAGTAATTTAAGAGATGGATCATTCAGACGATAAAACATTTCTCGCACATATTCAGGATCTGGCACGTCGTGCGGATCACAGCGGGTATATCACTTTTTCGGATTTCCTGGACGATCATAAGCAAAGCCTTCTATCCCAATCGGTTGGAAGGCTTTCCGTATGTATGGATCAATTCGGAGGGTTTGAAGGGGCTGAGAGGGTCGTTGTAGCCTTTTATCCCGACTATTTGAAAGATACACTGGACGAAGCAGTGAAAGACGCTCTGTGCGTTTTAAAGATCACTTTAGCGGATCGTCGTTTTTTGAAAAGGATTCCGGAGCATCGTGATTATCTGGGTGCCATTATGGGTACCGGCATTAAAAGAGAGATGATCGGAGATGTCATCGTCAATGAAGAGGGAGCCTTTGTGGTTGTCCTTCGGGAAATGGCAGCCTATCTGATCCAGGAGATGACTTCGGTTGGTGCCGCCATCGTTTCAGTGAGAGAAGCTACGGGAGAAGAGATCCCTGAGCCGGAGAGAGGAAGAGAAAGTGTGATCTCCTTGTCTTCTCTTAGACTGGACGCTTTGGTAGCCCATGGATTTAAGATGGGGCGTACGGAGGCTTCTAAGGTTATCCGTGCCGGACTGGTCTTTCGAAACGGGTCACCCATTCAGGATCCGGATAAAAGCGTTGCATTAGGAGATAAGATCACTCTTCGAGGAAAAGGAAGGATCATTCTCAGAGAAGAGAAGGCCGTTTCCAAATCCGGAAGAAAACAGATATTGATCGAGCAATTTGGTAAGTAAAGGAGTTTTGGCTATGCTGAAGAGAGCAGGAAAGACCTTAGGATGTCTTTTGATCGCAGTGGTCCTGGTAGGATTGGACCAGTGGGTCAAGGCGTGGGTTCTGAGTACCCTTAAGGGCGGTCATTCCATTTTGGTGATCCCTCATTTCCTTCAGTTCACCTATGTGGAAAACTATGGTGCGGCCTTTAATATCCTGAATAATCAGAGATGGCCCTTAGTAGTCTTTGCCGCTGTCTTATCTGCGGCCCTGGTCGTTGTGTTGTTCCGATCCTTTGATGAGAAGAAACCCTCTAACTGGGTCCTTAAGCTGGAAAGAGTCTGTCTGGTCCTTATCCTTTCCGGTGCCATCGGAAACATTATCGACCGTATCTATCGTATCTATGTGGTAGATTTTCTTCAGGTCCTCTTCATCGATTTCCCTGTCTTTAATATTGCCGATTGTTTTATCGTAGTAGGCTGTATCGCGTTGATGATCCTGGTATTAGTTGAGGATACAGTGGTAAAGAAGCTCTCCAAGACCCAGGAGAAGGAAGAAACTGAAGAATCTTCCGGCGAGAGCTCCGAGGAAACAGACAATGAGTGAGCAGATGAGTTGGACGGTCTCTCCCGAAGAACAGGGAAGCCGTCTGGATGTATATACCGCTGAAAAGGCGGAGGATCTCAATCGATCCAGGGTTCAGAAACTTCTGGAGGAAGATCACCTGAAGGTCAACGGTAAGACCGTGAAGGCAGGCTATAAGCTGAAAGCCGGTGATCTGGTAGAACTGGAGATCCCGGAAGCAAAGGTGTTAAGTGCCAAACCGGAAAAAATGGATCTGGAGATCGTCTATGAGGATGATGATCTGGCCATTGTCAACAAACCCCGTGGGCTTGTGGTCCATCCGGCTGCCGGACATGAAGATGGTACGCTGGTCAATGGCCTTATGTATCTTTTTGAGGGGAGACTTTCCGGAATCAACGGCGTTCTTCGTCCCGGTATCGTGCATCGCATCGATAAAGATACCTCCGGGCTTTTAGTCATCTGCAAGAGCGACAGAGCCCACAGTGTCCTGTCGGATAAACTGAAGGATCATGATATCGAGCGAGTCTATCACGCGGTGGTCCACGGCAATCTGAAAGACGATGACGGAACCATCGATGCACCCATCGGGCGTATGGATGTGGAACGAAAGAAAATGTGTGTACGACCTGATGGAAGAAGGGCAGTAACCCATTATCACGTCCTTCAGCGTTTTAAAGGTTTCACTTATATTGAAGTCAAACTGGAGACGGGAAGGACTCACCAGATCCGTGTTCACATGCAGCATCTGGGCCATCCGATCCTGGGAGATCCACTGTATGGTCCCTCAAAGGAAAGTTCACCGGCAGGAAAACGACTGGAGAGAGAAACTTTCTGGCCTGGCCAGATCCTCCATGCGAAGGTCCTTGGATTTGAGCACCCGGTGACAGGAGAGATCCTGCATTTCGATTCAGAATTACCTGACTACTTTAAGCGTGTCCTGGAAATATTGGGATAAGGAGAGCAAATAGGGACAGAGCAAAAATGTGCATCGCGAGCACATTTTTGCTCTGTCCCTATTTGCGTCTAATTCAAAGATGTCATTCCTCTTCGACAATCTCGGTGGCTGTCGGAAGGTAGCGGGAAGTATCCATGTGCCCCGAAAGTTTTCGAACAAGG
>JAZUIK010000192.1:0-6934 GCA_045642205.1 Bianqueaceae bacterium | reverse complement strand
GTCATGCAGAGAGTAGTGGTAGTTGGCTTTTACCCTCAGATCATGCAGATGGAGCATGGGGAATGCAGGAAGGTGATAGAGTGCCTTCATGTTGTAAGTGATCTGTTCGAAGGCATCGGTGAAACCGGCATCTTCGATGATGCACTTAACGTTGGAAGGAAGGTATTCACCTGCTGTCAGCATGACTGTGGCAGCACCCATGGATTCACCTAAGAGGAGGATCTTTGCATCCGGATCCTTCTCACGGATCAGATCGATATATCCTAAGATGTCGTAGTGGTCATGGTAGCCAAAACCGGCATAGTCACCCTCACTCAATCCGTGACCTCTCAAATGAGGCAGGATCACATGATACCCCTTTTCCAGAAAATGCTGGGCATGGGGTGTCATGTTGGCATAGTTGCCATGGTAGCCGTGGACGATGATGGCGTAGAGATGGGACTCCTCTTTGGGGAGAAAGTGATGAGCCTTCAGCTTCAATCCATCAAAAGAGGTGAAGCCCCAGAGCTCGGAATCATAAGTGGCAGTGACGGCTTCGTAGAAAGGACGGCACTTATCGTTGATATCGATCTCGTGCTTTCCCTTCATGTAGGTGGCAAGCATGGCAACGCCACCGGCAATACCGGCAACCGCTGCCGTAAAGGTCAGGGCTCCCGCAATAGGAACGGCGGGAGAAAGACCTCTGTTATTCTTTTTAGACATAGATTACTCCTTGATCAGATCCTTTAACAGATCCTGAGAACGGCTAAGGAAAGCCGTCAGTTCTTCAGCGGTGAAGGGAGCATGAGCCAGACGGGCCAGATCATAGACTTCCTGAGCCAGTGCTTTGGCATTGGCAGCATCACCGTTCTTTAAAAGGTAGGCAACAAGGGCATTCTTCTTGTTCAGGACTAAAGTGCTCTTGGCAGTCATATCCAGAGCGCCCATGCCCATGGCACCATACATCTTCATCATCTCTTCCATACGGCGCTCTTCTTCGCTGAGTTCGATCATGGCGGAGATCTCGTCACTCTTCAGATTGTCCAGACGGACCTGCAGGTCATCCTTATCCAGAAGGAAACGGAAGAGGGTCTCTGCCTGCTTCTGCTCATCCTCGCTGACCTTGTTGTCCGCATCACCGAGGAATTCGGACAGATCCGCATCGACACGAAGGAAACCGGGATTGGGTTCCTTGGACTCCAGAAGGGAGATAAAGGGAACATCGATGGTGGAGGGCATCTCCAGAACATCGAAGCCCTGAGCCTTCAAAATGGAGAGGTACTGTGCCTGCTGGCGGGCATCGTCAGCATAGAAGACCTTATTCTCGTGGGTTTCCTTGGCAGCTTCCAGATAATCCTTCAGGGTCACAAACTTGTCTTCGTTCAGGGACTTGAAGATGATGGCATCCTTCACACGGTCGTAGAACTTTTCGTTGCGCAGACAGCCGTACTTGATAAAGGGATGGATGTCGGCCCAGTATTTTTCATAGTTCTCGCGGTCGGTATTGAAAAGCTGGGTCAGCTTGTCAGCGACCTTACGGGTGATATATTCGGAGATACGCTTTACCTGCGCGTCATTCTGCAGATAGCTTCTGGAAACATTCAGAGGGATATCGGGACAGTCGATGACACCCTTAAGGAGCAGCAGGAATTCAGGAATGATCTCTTTGACATTGTCAGCAACGAAGACCTGGTTGCAGTACAGCTTGACCTGACCTTCAGCGGATTCGAATTCATTGCCCAGCTTGGGGAAGAACAGGATACCCTTCAGGTTGTAGGGGTAGTCCATGTTCAGATGGATCCAGAACAAGGGCTCCTTGAAGTCATTGAAGACCTTACGATAGAAGGTCTTGTAGTCGTCATCGGTACAATCCTTGGCAGCCTTTAAGTAAAGGGGAGTCGGATCGTTCAGGGGTTTAGAAGCTTCGGTGGTGTCGGGCTCTGCATCAGAGGAGTTGTCCGCAGCATCCTCGATGATATCCTCATTGAGAAGCTTTTCAGCGGCAGCCTTGATGTCCTCCACGGTGGTCAGATAGATCGGGATAGCCATGAAGGAACAATACTTGTAGGCGATCTCCTGCATCTCAAATTTGTCCAGATACTTTTCACCTTCCTCGTTGATGTGGAGGATGATATCGGTACCCTGGGTCTTACGACTGCCTACGCTCATCTCGAAGGTAGAGGAGCCGTCACAGGACCAGTGGATGCTTTCCTCACCCTCACGGTGGGAAAGGGACTCGATCTCTACCAGGTCAGAGACCATGAAGGCAGAGTAGAAGCCCAGACCGAAGTGGCCGATAATGGGATCATCGCCCTGATCCTTATACTGCTCCATGAACTCGGTAGCACCGGAGAAAGCGATCTGGTTGATGTACTTCTTGACCTCATCCGCATTCATACCGATACCGTTATCGGAAATGGCGATGGTCTTAGCTTCCTTGTCCAGAGTAATGGTGACCTTGTACTCGGTATCCAGTGCCTTTGCTTCTCCTAAAGAGACCAGACGGCGATGCTTCTGGATAGCATCGACGGCATTGGAAACGAGCTCGCGGATAAAGATGTCCTTATCGGAATAGAGCCACTTTTTGATAATGGGGAAGAGGTTCTCGGAATTGATGGAAAGAGAACCTTTTTCAAACTTTTCTTTTTCGTCAGACATGGGTTTATACCTCCAAGTGTTCCTTTGGATCAGGCTTCGATGAGTTCGATGCCGCTGTGAGCAGCAAAGTATTTGGGGATCGCTTCATCCCACATTCTCTCGGGTCCCTTATCCATGGAAAATGTTTTCATCGATACACCGGTAATGAGGGTCAGCCTGCGGTTGGCACCGGGCTTGGGAGCTTCCTCCTTATTCTCAGAGGGAGTGACGGTCTCATAGCGGATGTTCAGCAAAAGAGATTCCAGAGCGCCCTCGGGCATGCCACGGAACTTGGAGGGTTCCATGGCCAGGGTGATGCTCATGTAGGTCGGAGTAGAGCCTCCCTGGATCAGAGAGCGGATCCTGGGCTGTGCTTCTTCCCAGGTCAGGTAGGGTGATGTTCTCTTGGCCTTTTCTTCTTCTGTCAGATACTCCATGTTGACCTTACCGTCGATCGAGATAAAGGAGAGGGTGTTGAGTTCTGCTTCTCTCAATTGCCAGGAATGAAGAAGAGGATCGGACAAAAGGACGCGCATAAAGGCGCGAACATCGGAAACGATATAAGCTTTCATAATGAAGCTCCTTTGCTAAAAAGTACCCTATATTATAGCCCTTCAGGCACTTTTTTTCAACAAGACCGCTCCTTGATGGAGCGTGTGAGAGTAGTGTAGAATATAATCATGTACGTTGTATGAACGAAGTGTTTTAAATTTGACAATATAGATTTTGTGATAGAGGTTACTATGGCAGCTAAGAAGATCCGGATTACTGATCTGATGGATATGGCAGGAAAAATTTATGACGGTGTCTTAACAGATATGGATGGTACGATCCTGGACTCCATGGGCATGTGGACAGAGATCGACAGACGCTTTTTGGAAAAGCGCGGCATCGTCATGGATGAGGAATATACAAACCAGTTAAAGACCATGACTTTCCCATCAGCGGCAGATTATACGATCCGCCGCTACGATCTGAAGGAAGATCCTAAGGACATCATGGATGAGTGGGATGCGATGTGCATCGAGATGTATAAGACGGAGATCGATCTGAAGGAAGGTGTCCGAGAGGCTCTTAAGAAGTGGAAGGAAATGGATATCCCGGTGGCTATCGTCAGTCTCTCCAAGGAGTTCATGGTGAGAACGGCGGTGAAGATGTATGGCATCGAGCCATTGTTGAAGGGTCTCGTCTACATGGAATCCACCGGAAAGGGCAAAGATGTGCCGGATAGCTTCTTCTATGGAGCAGATCTTCTGAAAGTCAGGGCAGAGAGATGCCTGGTACTGGAAGACTCCATCAAGGCCATGAAGACAGCCAAGGCAGCCGGCTTTGTTGTCTGTGCGGTAGAGGATGCCTCTGCAGCTATGGACAAAGAGGAGATCCTTCAGGTGGCCGATTTCTATATGGAGAGCTTTTGCTAAGGTCTGGTAAAGAAACGAGGAATACATATGATTAGAGTCACGGATCTGTCCTTCGGTTTTCCCGATAAGGATCTGTATAATGAGATCTGTTTTACCATTGAAGAGGGGGACCATGCGGTCCTGATCGGAAGTAACGGAACAGGAAAGAGTACCCTGATCGAGATGCTCCTGGATACGGAGAAGTATCTGTATGAGGGAAAGATCGAGATCGAGGACATGGGTAAGATCGGACTGGTAAGCCAGTTCGTGAAAAATGAAAAACTCTCGGTAACAGCCTATGATTATCTTGCGGAGCCCTTTATCAAACTCATGGAAGAGGCAGATGAACTGGCCATGAAACTGGGAGAAGCCGAGGATATGGAAGCGGCTTATGAGACTTATCAGGTCTGTCTGGATAAGATCGATGCGGTAGACGGATATAACTACGATACCAACATCCGTAAGATGCTCTTTAATGCAGGTTTAACGGATGTAACGGATCGCTCCGTCTCCTTGATCAGCGGTGGTGAGTATAAGCTCCTTTCCATTATCCGCAATATGCTCTTGAAGCCCCATCTTCTGATCATGGATGAGCCGGATGTATTTCTGGATTTTGAGAACCTGGTAGGACTGTCCCGGTTGATCAACAACTACGAAGGAACGATCCTGACCATTACCCATAATCGTCTTTTGCTCCATCAGTGCTTTGACAAGGTACTGCATCTGGAGAACAAGGAACTGCAGGAGTTCCCCGGCAATTATGCCCAGTATACCGCTGCACTCTTAGAGACCAAGATCGAGGCCAAGGAGCAGGCAAAGAAGGATGAGGATTGGATCAAGGTCCAGGAAAAGTTAGTAGAGAGATTAAGAGAACAGGCTTCCGCGTTGAACGATCCCAGAGTGGGACGTCAGCTGAAAGCAAGAGTCTCCTACCTGGAAAGACTGCAGGCGAGAAAGACAAAGAATCCCTTTATCGAAGATGTGGACCACGGTCTTCATTTCCCCATGATCGAAGAGGAGACAGAGATCCCCGTCATCGAGGTGAAGGATTATTCTCTGGCCTACGAAAAGACACTGTTTTCTGCTGTTTCCTTCCGTATCGAGGGAGGAGAGAAGGTGGCGATCGTAGGCGATAACGGCACCGGAAAATCCAGCATGCTGAAGGATCTCTTTGAAAAGCTCTCATCAGATCCTTTGTTTGAAGGAAAGATCGCCATGTTCCGCCAGATCTACGATGATGATTCCACCACCCTTTCCGGAGGAGAGAGGAACATCGCCCAGTTAAAGGAGATCATGGCAGGAGATGCCTCCATCCTTTTGCTGGATGAACCTACCAGCCACCTGGACACCTTAGCCCAGAGAGAACTGGAGGATGCCCTGGAGGAATATAAGGGCACCGTCCTGCTGGTCTCCCATGATTTCTTTACCATCATGAACTGTGCAGACAGAGTGTTGATGATCGAGAACGGCACCATCCGAGAGATGAGCGGCAGGGCTTATCGAAAGTCTATCTATAAAAAGTACTTTGGCAGTGATATCTTCGCTGAAGAACATAAGCGCAAGGAAGATGAACACCGCATCAATGCTTACCTCAGATCTGGTAAGACCAAGGAGGCTAGACGCATTTGGGGTCAGAGCACTTTTGCGCAGTACACTGCAAAGTAATCGAAGAAAAATTTTGGAAGAAAAATTTCAAATAAGATACAAAAAAGGACAGAGAGAAATACATTCAGGTAATGCGTAGCGTTTCCTGATGCATATTTCGTCTCTGTCCCTTTTTGTATGGTTTGTATTATTGCTGTGCGATCTTCTCCGCCAGGTCATTGAGGTAGACCCAGCGTTCCATCTTTTCGTCGAGCTTTACCTGGAGAGCTTCTTTCTCGGCAGCGATCTCAGAAAGACGGACATACTGGGAGGTGAGAGAAGCTTCCTCTTCTTCCAGGGCAGCGATCTGATCTTCGATGGCGGCAATATCCTCGTCGATGGTCTCGTATTCTCTTTGTTCTTTGAAGGTAAACTTCAGCTTCGTGCTCTTGGGCTTTTCGTACTCACCATGCTTACGATTGGGATCCGAAGATGTGTTAGGAGCTTTCGGTGCAGCTGCCTTAGCAGATTGCTGCAGGGTCTCCACATAATCGGTGTAGCTTCCCTGGAACAGGCGTACCTTTCCGTCGTCATCGACGATAAAGGTGCGATGACAGATACGGTCCAGGAAATAACGATCATGGGAAACAGAAATGATAGCGCCTGGGAAGGTTTCCAGATAATCCTCCAGCACTGTCAAAGTGGGGATATCCAGATCGTTGGTGGGCTCATCCAAAAGCAGAATGTTGGGAGCAGAAGCCAAGATGCCCAAAAGGAACAGACGCTTCTTTTCGCCGCCGGAGAGCTTTCCGATGAGCTGATACTGCATATCTCCATTAAACAGGAATTTCTCCATCAACCTTGTGGCGGTCATGGGACCTTCCGGGGTAGGGATAGTCAAAGAGCCCATCTCCTCTTTTACATAATCGATGGCACGCATGTTGGGATCCAGCTCAGCGGCGGTCTGGGTGAAATAACCGATCTTAACGGTCTCCCCCCAGGAAGCTTCACCGGTATCGGAGGTGATGGTGCCGGCAAACAGATTGAGCAGAGTGGATTTTCCGCTGCCGTTTCTGCCGATGATACCGATACGATCATCTCTTTGTAGGTTGAAATCGAAGGGCTGCAAGACCTGCTTATCTCCATAACGCTTGGAGACGCCATAGAATTCGATAGTCTTCTTTCCAAGACGGGAAGAGATGGCCTGGATATTGCCCATGTCCTCCTGATATTCAGGAGGCAGCTGATTCTTCAGTTTTTCATAGCGCTCTAAGCGCTCACGGCTCTTGGTGCCTCTGGCCTGAGGACCGCGAAGGACCCATGCCAGTTCCCGG
>JAZUIK010000191.1:0-3659 GCA_045642205.1 Bianqueaceae bacterium | reverse complement strand
GTCTTCTAACGATACTTTCCCCACAGCTATGCATATTTCTGCAGTTCTGGCAGTGGAGGATAAGCTTCTTCCCGCAGTGGAAGGTCTGATTGCAGTCTTCAAGAAGCTGGAAGCTGAAAATGAGGACGCCGTCAAGTCCGGACGTACCCATCTGCAGGATGCTGTTCCGATCCGTTTCTCTCAGGAGATCAGCGGATGGAGATCTTCTCTTGAAAAAGACATTGCACTTTTGAAGCTTTCCGTAGATCCTCTGAAAGAACTGGCACTGGGCGGCACCGCTGTTGGTACCGGTCTGAATGCTCCTGCAGGATTTGATACGCTGGTAGCGGAAAAGGTTTCAGGCCTAACCGGTAAGACCTTTGTTACCGCAGAGAATAAGTTCCATGCACTGACCTCCAAAGATGAGATCGTCTTTGCTCATGGTGCAGTCAAGGCACTGGCAGGAGATATGATGAAGATTGCCAACGATGTTCGCTGGCTGGCTTCTGGTCCTCGTCTTGGTATCGGCGAGATCACCATTCCTTCCAACGAGCCCGGTTCCTCCATCATGCCCGGTAAGGTCAATCCTACCCAGTGTGAGCAGGTCACCATGGTGGCTGTCCAGGTCATGGGCAATGATACCGCCATCAGCATGGGTGCTTCTCAGGGTAACTTTGAACTGAATGTTTTCATGCCTGTCATGGCTTATAATTTCCTGCAGTCCTGCCGCTTGATGGCAGAGTCTATTGTGGCCTTCACCGAGAACTGTGCCGTCGGCATCAAGGCAAACCGTCAGAAGATGCACGACAATCTGTACAACTCTCTGATGCTGGTTACCGCACTGAATCCTTACATCGGCTACGAGAATGCAGCAAAGACCGCTCATTACGCATTTGAGCATGAAACTTCTCTGAAGGAAGCTTGTGTCACTCTTGGTTTTTTGAGCGCCGAGAAGTTCGACGAGGTCTTCAAGCCCGAGGAAATGTGCTGATAGAGAAGCGAAAATAACTAACGAAGATAGAGTCAACGCAGATAGGGACAGAGCATTTCTGTGCAAGCATATGCACAGAAATGCTCTGTCCCTATCTGCGTTTCTTTTGCGCAAAAGTTGTCTTTTTTCTTAAATTACGCAAAGAAAATAATAAGAAAATTTGCGTTGTGTTTTCCTTGACAAAGCAAAAATATTCCGTAAAATTAAATCAAAGTATGTAAAACCATGTGTGTCGGAGGGATTCTTGGCTGCCACTGATGAGGAGGATCGGGAGCGGCTGATGGAGGATACTGCCGACTGAACTAGGAGGGCTATATGGATCATTCTTATTTTCAGATTACTGCCGAGGATCTTGGCAAAAACGCAAAAGTTGAGTTAGTAAAGTGTGGAGATTCAGGAGAGGTCTTCTATGAGATCGCTCAGGAAATGATCTCCATGATCAAAGAGCATAATGCAGAAGGAAAGACCACCGTCTTCATCTGCCCCGTTGGCCCGGTCGGCCAGTATCCCATCTTCGTCCGTCTGGTCAATGAGCAGAAGATCTCTTTGAAGAATGTATGGTTCATCAACATGGATGAGTATCTGAACGATGATGAGACCTATATCGCAGAGAATTCTCCTCTGTCTTTCCACGGATTTATGAATCGTACCGTCTATACCAAGATCGATCCCGAACTGGTCATGCCGGCAGAACAGCGTATCTTCCCTGACCCCAAGAATCCCGGTGCTGTATGGGAGACCATCCAGAAACTGGGCGGCGTTGATGCCTGCTTTGGCGGAATCGGAATCAACGGTCATGTTGCTTTCAACGAGGCACAGGACGAGCTGACTCCCGAGGAGTTCGCTGAGCTTCCTACCCGCGTGCTGGAGATCAGCCGTGAGACCCGTGTTGCCAATGCCATCGGCGATCTGAATGGTGCCATCGATGCTATGCCCACCAAGTGTGTGACCATCGGTATGAAGGAGATCCTCTCCGCTAAGAAGATCCGTCTGGGCGTATTCCGTGACTGGCACAGAAGTGTCATCCGTCAGGCAGCCTATGGCGAGGTCAGTGCACACTTCCCCGTCACTCTGGTACAGAGACACGCTGACGCGAAGATCTATGTCAATGCGAATGCAGCAAAGAAGCCCTTTGATCTGACCGTCTGATGATCCTCGAAGTCTTTGGGCGAGGAGACTGAATATGAAAACTTTGATCCAAAACGTACAGGTCTATCAGGATCATACATTTGTTCCCGGACCTGTGATGATAGAAAACGGAACCATCCTGAAGATCGGTCCCCAGGCGGAAACCCTGATGGATGCTGAAACGAAGATCCTGGATGGAAAGAAAAGAAGACTGGTCCCCGGTTTTATCGATCTGCATACCCACGGCGCAGCCGGTGTGGATGTGAATGCGGCAGATCAGGAAGGGCTTAAAAAGATCGCAGCCTTCAAGGCAAGCCAGGGAACCACCGCCTTCCTTACCAGCGTGCTGACAGATACCAAGGAGCAGACCCTCTGGTGTATCGATCAGATCACTTCTGTGATGAAGGAAGAGGGCTATGGTGCCCAGATCATGGGTATCCATCTGGAAGGACCGTTCCTTTCTATGGAATACAAGGGTGCTATGCCGGATTATCTGATCCAACCCGGTAACGTGGAACTGTTCATGGAATACCAGAAGGCGGCGAACGGCAATGTGAAATACATTACCATCGCACCGGAGGTGGAGAATGGTCTGGAACTGATCCGTGCCATCTCTCATGATACTGTTGTTGCCATCGGTCACAGTGCCGCTACCTATGAAGTAGCCATGGAGGCTATCGATAACGGTGCCCGCTGTATTACCCATACCTTTAATGCCATGAAGCTGTTCCATCAGCATTTTCCTGCTATCATGGGAGCTGCTCTGGAGTCGGATGCTTACTGCGAAGCGATCTGCGACGGACGCCATCTGGTACCTTCCACAGTTCGCATGCTCTTAAAGTGCAAGGGCTGGGATAGGGTCGTTGCGATCACGGATGCCATCATGGCAGCCGGTCTGCCGGATGGAAATTATAAGCTGGGTGTCAACGATGTCGTGGTCGTGGACGGCGATGCGAAACTCCTGAACGGAGTTCGTGCCGGAAGCACTTTGACCATGGGACAGGCATTGAAGAATATCATGAAGTTTACCCAGCATCCCATCGAGGATGTATTGCCGCTTCTCAGTGAGAATCCTGCAGCGGCCATCCGCATGGCGGATAAGAAGGGAAAGATCAAGCCCGGCATGGATGCGGATCTGGTCCTTCTGGATGAGAATTGTGACGTGGTCATGACTATGGTCGGTGGTCACGTTGTATATGAAAAATAAAAAAGAAAGGGACAGAAAAATGGGAAATAACCTTTTGATCTGTCATGGCGGTGGTCCTACTGCCGTGATCAATGCTTCCTTATACGGAGCCATCATGGAGGCTAAGAAGCATCCTGAGATTGGTCACATTTACTGCGCCAAGAACGGTACCGGCGGAGTCATGAAGGAAGAACTGATCGAGATGGACAACGTTCCGGAAGAAGATCTGAAGCTTCTGCTCCAGACTCCCGGTTCCGCGATCGGTACCTCCAGAGATGCTCTGGAAGAGGCTGAGTACAAGAGACTTGTCGAGGTCATCAAGAAGAAGGAGATCCGCTACGTATTGATGGACGGCGGCAACGGAACCATGGATAC
>JAZUIK010000190.1:0-27863 GCA_045642205.1 Bianqueaceae bacterium | reverse complement strand
TGCAAAAAATATCGCATGACCTTTCGATCATGCGATACTCTTTATTTGATTCGATTGTCCTTATTCAGCGTTGATCGCTGTAAGGGCCTCACGGATGGCATCGATGTAGCTGACACCGGTAGCAAACCAGGTATCATCACCGACCTGAGCGACATAGTAGAACTCAGAGGTACGGTAATAGGTAACGACCTTGTCTTCGCCGTTGGTCAGATGCATGGTAAAGGTTACCACATCCTTCTTATCCATGACAGGCTCTGTTCCCACGATCTCATACTCGGGGGCGACAGAGATCAGCATACGGTACAGATAAGTGAAGACCTCATCATCTACCAGCTCACCATTGATATAGTAAGCGGACAGACGATTGTCTTCGGTGATACCCTTCTCTTCATCCAGTTCCTGACGAAGGATGTCCAGATCATACTTCTGTCCATCGATGGTCAGATCGATACTGTCTACGTTAGTGATGATCTCATAGAACATCAGGTAGTTTACAAACTCAAAGGGAGTGAACTGACGTCCTTCCATGCCCTTCATATCCAGACCCAGGATCAGGTTGGTGTTGGCTTCACGGAAGTAGATATATTCAAACTCACCGGAGTAGTAGGTATAGCCGAAGATGTAATCGGTAGTGGTATAGGTGTAGTCACCCTCATTACCGGTACGGAAGGTAATGGTCTCTCTGTACTGAGGATCCTCTTCGCTCAGACCATACTGTGCGAAATCCTTCTCATCACAGTTAGGATCGATAACTTCTGCGATCTCCAGTTCAGGCAGCTCCTTGAAGTATGCAGCCTGCAGACCAGTATAGACCATCAGCGCCTCGTTATCATAAGGCTCGACGAACTTCAGGTTGGTACCGATATAAGTAGCACCACCGTTGACATAGTTTGCAACGATACTCTCATCATAATCGATCTCAACAGGTCTGTCGCCGGCTTTCTGTGCACGCAGATGCATCAGAACACCATTCTCGGTATCGATGGTAGCCTTAATGGAGGGCTGTCTCATTCCACCGGAGGTCAGAGTAGCAAACGTATAATACTGTGCATCGCAGGCATATACGGTATTGTCACCTTCCAGCTGACAGAACGCATAAGCTCTGTCACTGGAAAGATTTCCGATGTGAACGGTATGAGATTCTCCGTTCTTTCCGGTAGTGGTCAGGATCGCAGCAGGATTCTTCAGACCGAACTCATCCAGTCTGGAAGGATCCGTTACATTTTCCTCGATGGTCATATAGACATTAAACTTGGTACCCATACCAAGGATACGGGAATGCTGATAATACAGATCCCAGTCCATATGTTCCTTCATTGCCCAGACCAGCGTACCGGTACTGGTGGTGCCGTTCTGGATCAGGGTATAACTGTCAGAACCGCAGGTAACCTTAACAGATTCCAGATCTGCCGCAGCATTCATATCGAACAGGACGTCCGAAATGACAGCACTGGATTCCTCCACCGGTGTATTGGCTTCCACATTTTTGTTGTGGATCGCTACACCGATGACGGCCCCGATCAAAGCGAGCACCACAAGGCTCATTATGATCAGTTTTGTCTTCTTTTTCATTAGCGGTGCTTCCTCCTCATGTAGATGATGACACCGGCTGCAACGATCAGCAGCGGGATCACGATAACGAAGATAGCGCCCCAGGTTACGAAGTCAGCATCGGAAGTGGAGATCTTTCCCTCTTCCAGATTCTTGGAAGTGATATAAACACTGTTGGTGGTATCCTGCAGATAGTCGCAGATGATGGTGGTCAGCTTGAAGTTACCGGTAGTAGCGTAAGAATCAAGGAAATCGGAGTTACCGATAACGACCATCTTTGCCTTAACGACACCGTTATTGTCATTGCTGACTTCCTGCTCGGCGGAAACAGCCAGATTAAAGGGTCCCTGGATATCTCCCTCCTCGTAGACCACACCGGTGTTATCGCCCTGCTTGATCACGGCGCCGGCAGAGGTGGTGACCAGAGACTGGACATTGATTCGGTTGGACTTCTCGGAGCTGATGTTGACAGCTGCGGGCAGTGTCATCAGAACGTAGTTGTTGGCATCGTTCATCAGATACTTGGTAATGTCATTGTTGGTTGCCAGAACAGGAAGGATGATGGAAGGATACTGATAGTAGTAGCTGTTGTCAGTCTCCATCATGACACCGGTCTGGATGCTCAGTCCGAAACGCTCCAGCAGTCTTGCGAAGTTAGGCAGATCGGGAGTGTCGTACTCAGCCAGGAACATCATACGTCCGCCCTGCTCCATGTAGTTCAGAAGGGTGGTGTATTCACTGTCGGACAGATCCTGAGTAGGTGCGTTGACGAGCAGGACCTTAGCCTTGCTTGCTTCAAAATCGGTAATGTTTTCCATGGTCAGATTGACAGAGGAAACTTCGAAATTGGAGTAACTCAGATATTTGATGAAGTTTGCATTCAGTGCGCTCTCGCCATGACCGGTCAGCTGATACAGGCAGGGGCTTTCCTGAAGGGTGACATACTGGATGGCACTGGTCAGGGCTTCTTCTGCACTGAAGCCGGTAACGGTTCTCGTCAGGTATACGTAATCGGTGGTCTCCTCATACATATTTTCCAGAGTGACGGTCTTGAACTTTCCGGTAGCAATGTTCTCAACGATCAGGGTACCGTTGGCAAGGCTCTGGGATTCATCCATCAGATACTTGTTGGCAAAGGTAGGATTGGTCAGAGGATCGATCCTCTGGTAGCTGACATGCTTGCTCAGATCGCAGTAAGCATCCACCAGAAGGATGACCTTGGCATTCAGATCATTCTCTTCGGTTCCGGTATTGTACAGACCGTAGATCATAACGTCATCTTCCATGGCGTCCAGGATCTCCAGAGTCTGCTCTCCGGGAGAATACAGATTTTCACTGGTAAGGTCGACGGTAATATCCAGCTGAGAGAACAGGACATTGACCAGGACTAAAACTGCCAGGAGCACCAGAGTGGTGATAGTGGCATATCCGCCGTACTTCAGGGACTTCTTGCGCTGATTCTGGCTTCTGAAGCTTAACTTATTCATGCGTTTTGTCCTCCCTTCTTAGTTCCAGCGTCTCTTCTCGATCGTCTGGTAGGTCAGCCATACAAAGAAGACCGCTGCAGACAGGAAGAAGATAATATCGGTCAGTGCAAATTTACCGCTGAACATAGCTGCATAGCGGGTAAAGATGGACAGAGACTTGACAATGTTATTGATCAGACCATCGAAAGCGGTGGGTGCGACGAAGAAGGTAACCACTGTAGCCAGAACACCGACAACACCAACAATCGCGGTAACCATGATGTCCTTAATGGAGCGATAGACAAGGATCAGTACGATCAGAAGGATCATCAGCAGCGATGCCAAAGAGACATAACGGCTGGTAGAGATCATCGCGTACATACCCTCGGTAAGCAGAAGGACAGTGAACAGAGCGATCGTAATGACCGCTGCGATCAGCTGATTCTCTGTCATGGTAGAGATGAACATACCGACAGCAATGAAGGCAGTTCCCATGCAGAAGAATGCCAGGTATCCGCCGAAGAGCATCTCGGTGGACATCTGTCCCTTAAAGACGATGACGGTGACCAGAGGCTGCAGGAAGCTCAGAACGATACAGATCACATAGACAAGAACGGCTGCGAAATACTTTCCGAGTACCATATCCATGGTGGAAATGGGTGCGGTCAGAAGCAGCTGATCGGTTCTGGACTTCTTTTCCTCGGACATGATTCTCATGGTCAGTACGGGGATAACGAACAGGATCAGAGAGGTGCAGGCATTCAGGACATGGTAGTAGTCAGCTGCCTGATAATACAGTGTATAGTAAGCATAGTAGAAGCCCATGATCATGAGCATCATACCGATGAACACATATCCCAGAGGATTCTGGAAATAGGTGCGCAGTTCTTTCTTTAATACAGCTAACATCAGCGTTTTGCCTCTCTTTCTCCGGTAACCTGCAGGAAGATATCTTCCAGGTTGACCTCATCGGTCTTCATGCTGAGGATCGGGAAGTCATTCTCACGGCAGAATTCAAAGATCTCCTCACGGACATCGATGGTATCGTCGGTCTCGACGCGGACATCGACTGTGCCTTCCTCACGAACTCTGAGGAGTTCAGCGCTCTCGACGCCGATCAGGTCGGAGATTCCCTGAAGGATCTCGTTCTTGGGTCCCTTGATACGCAGTTCCAGCTTGTTGATAGCCAAGGCGTTGCGGCTCAGCTCCTCAGGAGTATCGATGGCAACGATACGGCCATGGTTGATGATGACCAGCTTATCGCAGACTGCCTGTACTTCCTGAAGGATATGGGAGCTCAGAAGAATGGTATGGGTCTTGCTCAGATTCTTGACAAGATCGCGGACCTCGATGATCTGCTTGGGGTCAAGACCTACAGTAGGCTCATCCAGGATCAGAACTTCGGGATTGCCGATCAGGGTCATAGCCAGACCGACTCTCTGACGATAACCTTTGGACAGGTTACGGATCAGACGTCCCTTGACATCGGAAACTCGTGCCAGCTTGCAGACCTGGTCGATGGTCTCTTCTTTCTTGGCTGCGGGAACCTTTTTCAGATCGCAGGCAAAATCAAGGTACTCTTTTACGGTCATTTCCACATAAAGCGGAGGGATCTCGGGCAGATAGCCAATCTTTTTCTTTGCTTCCAGCGGATTATCCAGAACATCGATTCCGTCAACCAACACTTCTCCCTCGGTAGAGGAAATATATCCGGTGATAATGTTCATCGTAGTAGACTTACCGGCACCATTGGGGCCAAGGAAGCCGACGATCTCGCCATCTTCGACGGTAAAGGAAATGTCATCCAGAGCCAGATGATCACCGTACCGCTTGGTCAGATGTTTTACTTCGATCAAGGTATGAACCTCCTGTAAAAAATTAGGAATTTCCTGATAGTTTACTATATAAAAATGAACAAGATATGAACAAAGAGGAAATGCTTTCCAATTTCTTATTTTAGATTTTTCTCCCTTTCCCGATATGATATAATGAGCAGGTGGACGGTGTATTCCATTCCACGATCAATCCTATTTTTTTCTGAGGAACCGTTATGGATTTTATCAAAAAGCACTGCCTGCTCCTGATCTGGATCGCAGGACTGGTAGCATGCTCCGTGCTCCATGTTTCATTTCTTTACACTTTCCTGGGATCTCTTGCTTATCTTATCCTGATCCTTCTTTTCCGCATCAAGAAGACTGCCTACTATCTTGGCTATATTACCCAGGGAATCCTGAAGAACCCGGACAAGGCATTCAGCATGTATGAGTGGGCTTACGATAAAGGAGGCCGCTCCGGTGCTCCTATGATCGCCTACGGTATGCTGCTCCTTGCCAAGTGTCAGTACGATAAGGCTCTGACCGTCTTTCAGGATGTCCTGATGATCGAAAATCTCAATGCTAACTTCCTGAAGGTTGCCAGACAGGATCTGGCCATCGCCTATGAAAAGACCGGTGATGTCCAGACTGCCATCGATACCATGGAACTGATGCTGCAGGATTATGAATTCTTCAGCAACGATTTCTATGCCAATCTCGGATACTTCTATATTGAGGCGAAAGAGTACGATAAGGCCAGAGAGATGAACGAACGGGCCCTCAAGGAAGACGAAGGCTTCGGTCCCGCCTATGACAACCTGGCTCTGATCGCCTATGAGACCGGAGATCTGGAGGAAGCGGAAGAACTGTTCAAAAAAGCACTGGATCTTCGTGACACCATGGTCTCTTCCAAGTACTACCTTGGCCTGATCGCCGAGAAAAACGGCGACACCGATGCCGCTGCTACTTACTTTGCTGCTGCTCACGCCGGCAAGATCACCGGTATGCACACCATCACCAGAGAAATGGTCGATGAGAAATACGAGCAGTACTGTCTCTGATCGAATCTATCCTCCAGGATCGAACCTATATTTTCTGAAAGGAAAACCAAAGTATGAAAATCTGTGTAAAAACCTCCACTCGTGTTACCGAGTTTGCGGCTGCCGAACTGAAGAAGTATCTGAGCCGTATGGGTTATCCCGCTCTGGAGCTTACCCTGGATGTTGCTGACCTGTCCGAGTTCGGTCTTCCCGCTGTTCCGGACAAAAAGCTGGATGACCAGTACTACATCGATGTAAACAAAGATGGCGGTGTTATCCTTGGCGGCAACGACCGCAGTGTCCTTCTGGCTGCTTATCGCTACCTGACACTGATCGGCTGCAGTTTCTTACGTCCCGGTTCCCGTTTTGAAGTCGTTCCCGTACTGACGGATCCTGCCGCCTTCAGTGCTCACGAAGCCCATACCGCTTCTTTGCGCCACCGCGGTGTCTGTCTGGAAGGTGCCTGCTCCATCGATACCATCATGGAGTTCATCGATTATCTTCCCAAGGCAGGTTACAACAGCTTTTTCCTTCAGTTCAAATATCCCTATACTTTCCTTGAGCGCTATTACGCTCATCGTGAGAATCCTCTGCGTACTCCTCAGCCCTGGACCATGGAAGATTCCGAGCGCATCATGCCTTTGTTTGATGAAGCGCAGCAAGATCGCGGTCTGATGCAGCACCGTGTCGGTCACGGATGGACCTCTCTCGCCATCGGCTGTGAGGCCACCGGTTGGGATTCTGAAGAGAGAGACTTTACCGAACAGGAGCGCAACCGTATCGCTATGGTCAATGGTAAGCGTGAACTGTTCTACGGTGTTCCCACCAACACCAATCTGTGCCTGTCCAATCCCGATGCCAGAGAAGCCTATGCGAACGGTGTCGTCGAATACGTCAAGGAAAATCCTTCCTGCGATTACCTGCATCTGTGGCTGGCCGATGGCACCAACAACAGCTGTGAGTGCGAGAATTGCCGAAGAGATCGCCAGGGCCGTAACCTTCGCCCCTCCGATCACTACGTTACCCTTTTGAACCGTATCGACGAGCGTCTGAAGGAGATCGATTCTCCCGTTAAGCTTGTCATGCTTCTGTATGTGGATCTTCTGTGGGCTCCTGTTGTCACCAAGCCCAACAATCCCGATCGTTTTGTCCTGATGTTTGCACCCATCACCCGTACCTTTGAAAAGTCCTTCGAAGATATCAAGGAACTCAAGGATACTCCCGCCTTCGAGCTGAACCATCTGAAGTTCCCTCCGGAACTGGAATACAATCTGCGCTTCCTGAAGGACTGGCAGGCTATGACCGAGGGATGCGACAGCTTCGATTACGACTATTACATGGGAAGAGCTCACTACTCTGATCCTACCTATGTCAACCTGTCCCGTATCATCGCCAGAGATATGAAGCAGCAGAAGGCTCTTAACCTGAACGGTATCTCCAGCTGTCAGGAGCTCCGTGCCCATCTTCCCAACGGACTGGCTAACCATATCATGGGTCAGTTCTCCCTGAATACAGCACTGGATTTCGATGAGGAGACTCTGAAGTATTACAAGGCCTGCTATGGTGAAGACGGAGATAAAGTCCTTGCTCTGATGCAGTCCCTTTCCGATTGCTTCCATCAGGATTTCGTTATGCGCCGTCGCGGAGCCAACGAGCCTGAACTGGTCAATGATCTGATGAAGGTAGATGAGTATCTGGATGAGCTCTTCGATCTATGCCACGACCACGCAGAGCCCCAGTACAATGCTCAGGTCCTCATGTGGGATGAGCTGCTCTTCTTTATCGACTACACTCACGTATTCTCCGATATGGTCGCTCTTCGTCTCTCTAATCAGCAGGAGGAAGCTGCCCGCGTCTTCGACGAGGACTACATGCCGCTGCTGCATGTCCATGAGCTCTCCGACGAGAATCTGGATCTGTACCGTATCAATGAGATCATAGGTCGTGCCATCAAGGGCCCCATGGCTTAAGTCAAGGCACGAGCACCACACTTCAATCGCACAACCCAAACATTGTATTCTTTATTGAAAGGAAATATAAAAAATGGCTGATGTAAAAGATCTGAAAAAAGTACTGGATGTCAACGGAGACGGCAAGGTGGATCTGAAGGATGCACAGGAAGCTGCCAAGAAGGTCGGCATCGATGACATCGGTGATGTCAAGGACATGGCAAAGAAGGCCGGTATCAATGACCTTTCCGACGTCGCAGGCCTTGCTAAGAAGGCTGGTGTCGATGTCTCCTCTTTGGGTGATGTCGCCGGTAAGATCCTGGGCGGAAAGAAATAAGATTTCCGCATAACACCTGTACGCAAAGACCCCGGGCATCCTTCGGCAGTGATCTTGCTGCCAAAGGACTCCCGGGGTCTTTGCGTAAAAAGGGACAGTTTCGGATTGGGCACCAAATTGGTACACTTCGTAAAACTGTCCTCTTTTTGTTTTTTACTTGAATGAACTTCTCAGTCCGACTTCTGTTCCATTGTAGATGCGAACATAGTTCTTCCTGTGCAGGATCAGGATGATCACAGATACGACCGCAACGATCGTTCCTACGATCCACCCCTCAGTGATATACAGAAAGATCGGCAGTGCGATCACATTGGCAACTGTGGAAACAACGATGTAGTCGGTAACGATCAGTAAGATCGCCACAACCACCAGCATGATCAGTCCGAATTTCCAATTCAGTGCCAGCATCATACCGACATAGGCGGCAAATCCCTTTCCACCCTTGAACTTCAGGAAACAAGGATAGATATGGCCAAGAACACAGGCCGCACCGGCTGCTGCCATGAGCCATGCCAATTCAGGAGCGATCAGTCTGGCAATGATAACGCAGAGCGCTCCTTTACCGATATCCAATACACCGACCAGTACACCGACTCCCCATCCCATGGTGAGTACTGCATTGGAAGTGCCCGGATTCTTCGAACCCTCACTTCTAAGATCGACCTTTTTGATCTTTCCCATGATCAGCGCAGGGTTGATCCCACCGATCAGATAACTGACAAGGACCCACAGGATCCCGCAAATGATCTTATCCATATTTTTTTACTGTTTGATGTGAACATCCAGCTGATTGAAGGGAATAACGATACCATTCTCATCAAATGCCTTCTGGACCTTCTCCTGCAGGTTGAAGAATACATCCCAGTAATTAGCGGATGCACACCATGCGCGGAGGGTAACCTTGACACCATTACCTGCACCATAATCAGAAATACGAGCAAAGGGTGCGGGATCCTTCATGACCAGCTCTTCTCCTGCACATACTTCCTGGAGCAGTGCCTTGACCTTGCCCGGATCATTGCCTGCAACAGAGAAGGTAAAGTCGACACGGCGAAGATCTGCTTCAGAGTAGTTCTCGATCACGCCGGTAGACAGTCCGCTGTTGGGAAGATAGACAACCTTATTATCAACGGTAAGGATCTTGGTGTAGCAGATTCCGATATGATCAACCGTTCCTGCCTGACCCTGTGCGCTGATGTAATCACCCAGCTTGAAAGGACGAACGATCAGGAGCAGTACGCCACCTGCCAGATTGCTGACAGTACCATTGACTGCCATACCGATACAGACACCCAGAGAAGCGATGACCGCAGAGATTCCGCCGGTCTCGATACCAAGATAACCGATCAGTCCAACGACGATCAGGATCTTCAATGCGACGATCGCAGCAGATCCAAGAGTACGGACCAGAGTCTGATCCAGCTTACCCTGCTTGTTCAGCTTATCCATCAGCTTCTTGCCGACACGATTAACGATCGCAAATCCAATGACCAGAATGACCAGCGCGATCACGATCTTGATACCGGTGGACATAACCCACTCGATCAGAGTTTGAAACAGATTTTCCATGGTAAAAATCTCCTGTTTGATAAATCAAAATATTGCGAACAGCATACCACAATCCCATGGTATGGTCAACAAGATCTCCTTCCCGACTTAAAGCCCACTCAGATCAAATCGTGGAAGCAATTCCATGGTAGCCGCACTTTTTTCCTGGCGAAATCCGGGCAGTCCGTTTTCCAAGGCTCTCTCTACGACCTTCTCATATTCAAAACCTGTGATCCTTCGGTTGATCTCCGGGTATTTTTCCCTGACAGCATCATAGGGAGTATACTGACGCATCAGACTGACATAGACACTGTCTTTGGGAAAGGCAGTCCCCAGATGATCCATCAGTTTCATACTGTCCTTATAGCAGCCGGGAAGGACCAGATGCCTTACCAATACACCTTTGATCATCTGTCCCTCTTCATCTAAAACACAAGGTCCCACCTGACGGAACATCTCCTCAAGTGCTTCCTTTGTCCTTTCGAAATAATCCGCTGCGGCACTGTACCTTCCGGAGAGGGCTCCATCATAATATTTCAGATCCGGCAGATAGATATCCACCAATCCCTCCAGCTTTTTCAGCGCTTCCACACTTTCATATCCTCCGCAGTTGTAGACCACAGGGATCTCCAGCATAGGCTTTACATTCTTCAGTACCTTTGCGATCTTGTCACTATAGGGTGTCGGTGTTACCAGATCGATACAGGCTGCTCCTTTATCCTGCAGTTCCAGAAAGATCTCTCCCAGTCTTTCGGAAGATATTTCCTTTCCGAAAGACTCCCGGGAGATGGCAGCATTTTGACAATATACACAGCGCAGATTACATCCGGAGAAAAAGACTGCTCCGGCACCGAACCGGGCCTTTTTATTTCCTTGGAGCCATTCTGTCCTGTTCTCATACTCTTTTCTTCCGATCAGACAGGGCTCTTCACCGATGTGGATCATAGCTTTAGCTGCGTAGATCTTCGAGGGTACCCCGCAAAAGCCCACTGCAAAGTCTCGATCGACCTGACACTCTCTCGGACACAGCTTGCAGCTCTTCACATTTTTCTGTTCATTAACAACTGATTGTTCCATGGTCCCCTCCTTTCTGGTCTACTCTGTTCTCCAGAGAGTTTACTCACAGACCCTGTTTTTTGTCAACAATTCTTCCATATGGTGGTATACTTTCGGTAATAATCCTTATGGAGGCCATCCATGTCTGATAATCTTTTTTTATCCCTGATCGAGAAAAAAGGGATCGGTTCCCTTGCCGGCAGAGAATTTGTCTGTCCCTGCGGAAAGACCCACACCATCGGTACTCAGCTTCTTCACATTGCACCCGGAGCGATCCGGGAAGTTCTGTCCGTTTTCCCCGGACAGACTCCGTTTATCGTTGCTGACAAAAACACCTGGCCTCTGACTCCTAAGGAGTGGGCTGACCTGCCTCATTATCTTTTTACCCATGAACATATCGAGGCGGATGAATATTCTCTGGGAGATCTTCTGATCGAGTCTCAGCTGCAAAGTTTTGACTATATGATCGCACTGGGTTCCGGCAACATCGGAGATTGCACCCGCTATCTTGCCAATGCCCTCCATAAGCCCTTCATCAATGTCACCACCGCTCCCTCCATGGATGGTGCCGTCTCCCGCCATTCTCCTCTGATCCACCATAAATTCAAGACCACCTATACCGCCAGAGAACCTTATGCTGTCTTCTTTGATCTGGATATCCTTGCATCAGCCCCTGCCGATATGATCGCTGCCGGTCTTGCTGATATCGAAGGGAAGCATGTCGCTACCCTGGACTGGTATCTCGGTCATCTTTCTACCGGAGAGGACTATTGTCCCGAGATCCGTGAACTGACCATGGAAGCCGTGCGCCGCTGTGAGGCCGTTGCGGATCAGCTGCAGGCATCTGACACCATTACTTCGGAGGCTATCTCTCCCCTAGCGGAGGCTTTGATGCTCTCCTCTCTGGCGATGCAGCTGAATATTACCTCCCGTCCTGCCTCCGGTATGGAACATCTGATCTCCCATTCCTGGGAAAACTATGGTATCCGCCAGGGTATCCCCGCAGGACTTCACGGAGATAAGGTCGGTATCGGTACTCTGATCGCCTGTGATGTCTATGAAGCCTTCTTTATCCAGGCTCCTGATGGAAGCGAAGCTCTCGGTCATGCCAGGTTACGGCAGGCTATAGAGGATCCCGCCTCGATCTGCCGCACAAAACCGAAACACGAGCCGTCTATCGACTATCAGAATCTTTTAGACCATTGGGATGATCTTGCTAAGCGTGCCAAAGACCTGGTCACTTTAAAACCCTTTATCGCAGAGAACATCCAGAAAGCAGGTGGTCCTCTTCACCCCTCTGACCTTGGTATTACCCCGGAACAGGTCCTCTATGGGTTTGAGCACATGACCGATGGCCGTCCTCGCGTTACCATCGCCCACCTGATCGAAGATCTGGGCCTGGAAGATCAGATCTTTGCCCCCCTTTGTAAAGTCTGGAGTACAAATTGACATATTTCGCCATCATCCAATATATATTTGTCGTTTATCCAACACTATCGCATCAAATGATGTTTGCTGATACAATCGTAGTGTGGTAGAGTTATTAAACATTTGTTGGATAAAACACCAGAAAGACATTTTCTGATATAGATATTGGAAAGGACGATCATGGCTATTCAGATCATTATTGATTCTGGTTTCGATATGGATCCCACGAAATATCGTGCTCTCAACGTGGATGTCATCCCGTTGAAGATCATCTGGGACGAAAAAGAATACCTCGATAACATCAACATGTCTCACGAAGAGTTTTTCACTTTGCTCTCTTCGGCCAAGACAGTACCGACTACTTCTCAGATCACTCTGTTTGAATATGAAGAAAAATTCCGCTCCTATGTGGAAAAGGGAGATACGGTCCTTTGTCTGACGATCTCCTCCAAGCTCTCCGGCTGCTATCAGAATGCCTGTATTGCAGCCCAGCGTTATCCCGGGAAAGTCTTTGTTGTGGATTCTCTCAATGCCACTCTTGGTGAACAGATCCTTCTGCAATATGCAGTCGACCTTAGGGATCAGGGTGCGTCTATCGAGACCATCGTTCAGGAGCTGGAAGAAAAGAAACACAAGATCCGCCTCTTTGCATTGGTGGATACGCTGGAATATCTGAAGAAAGGCGGTCGTCTTTCGGCTTCCGCTGCATTCGCCGGCACGCTTCTCTCCATCAAACCTGTCATCACGGTAGATCAGGGAGAGGTCGTGGTCCTTGGTAAATGCCGGGGTGTCAAAGCAGCCTTAGCCCACTTAACGGAACTGGCCAATGAACATGGTGGTATCAATTTTGACATGCCTTATCTCCTTGGATACACCGGTCTGGATAACAGTACGTTAAAGAAATTCATTGAGACCAATCCGGAACTTCTTCAGGGAAAGACCATGGACGAACTTGCCATCGATACCATCGGCTGTGTCATCGGAACCCATGTGGGACCCGGTGCCGCAGGATTCGTTTTCTTTGAAAAGTAAAGTCAGATGGTTTACTCTCCAAACATATAATGAAAAACGCTGAAGGTTTTTTCCTTCAGCGTTTTTCTTTTAAAACAGGTCCAGAGTGTTGTCCAGATAGATTTCTTCCCTTACCTGCAGTTGATATTCAGGTTTTGTCATGTAATACAGGATAAATTCCAGGATCAGCGCACTTCCCAGACTTCTTCCTTCGATCTTGAAATTTGAAAATCCCATGGGCAGATACAGGTTTTGAATATCCTCGATGCTGATAAAAGCAGGATTCTTCATCGCCTTTGAAAAACGATATCCTCCCTTCGCATCAGGTGCATTACAGACGTGGTCTTCGCAGGTTTCCCCCAGAGCTTTTCGGCTGACATTTTCATAGCACTCTTTTCTCTGAGAGCATTCGATCCAACAACACTCATTACAGAGAAACTCCACTTTATCTTTCTGCTGCATCGATAAAGCTTCCAGTTTTTCCATAGAATGGTTCAAACGGAAGTCCGGAACGACATATTGAAACTCTTCCCGGTCCAGTTCCTGAACGAGCTCCTCAAAATCCGTCAATACTTTGGTCGTGGATGAGACCAGATATAATCCCGGATATTCCTTTTTCAGATAGTCCAATAATAGATCTGAGTGGATGATCACTCCGTTTTTCATCCCTTCAGCTTTTTCAAACTGTCGGCAGAGCCTGTTGCATTTTCGATCCTGCAAATGCTCTTTTTGAAGAAGGGAATTACTGAACGTCAGCCTGGCGGAGATACCATATTCCTTCATCAATGCCAGGACATCTTCAGGATCATCATCCCCATATCCGACCCGGCCGCCGCCCCAGATACAATCGGAAGGGGCGCCGTAGATGGATCCTATCTCGCACCAATCATAGAAAAACTCTCTGTGTTCACGATAAAGAGGGAGAAAGACTTTATAAAATTCATAGAACTCAAACAGACCCGGCAAATGGTAATATGCGGTCTTTTCACTTCTTTGTTCCATAGTCTTCACCTCTCTTTCTGTATTTGTTCAGAAATTATTATAGCATGGCTGCGCTACGATATACCATCTCGATCTTTTCTCACTTCGTTCTTAAAGATCTCGTCATGGCTGCGCCGCTCGGTCCCATCTTTATCTTACACTAAGATATGACTCGATCTTTTCTCTCTTCGTTCCAAAAGATCTCGTCATGGCTGCGCCATAAAACAAAAACAGAGAACCCTCTGCTGAATGCAAGCATTCTTCAGAGGGTTCTCTGTTTTTGTTTTCTTTCTTAGTGGAAGATACAGGACTCGAACCTGTGACCTTCCGCACGTCAAGCGGGCGCTCTCCCAGCTGAGCTAATCTTCCAAATGGGGTTTACTTGGTCATTGACCTCGCGACAGATATATTAGCACATAATCTGCCGATTTGTAAACCCCTTTTTTATTTTTCTTACAGGCTTTCGATGAATTCTTCCTTGATGGAGGCGAAACGCTCGTCAACGAATCCGAAATCCTTCTCCTTGTAATTCCAAAGAGCACGGCCGATTCCATGGTTATTGAAGGCTGCATGGATATCTTTCAGCCAGCGGATCTTATCATGGTTATCTGCCAGATCGATGACGCCATACTCACCGCAATACAGGGCAACATCATCTTCTTCAGCCTTACGGATCGCAGGTGCAAAGATGTTCTCAAAGAACTGGGGACCCATTTCCTTTGCTTCTTCCTTGAAGATGGCACCGCCGAGGTCCTCGGTCAGTTCCAGGCTGGCTGCTCTGTATTCTTCAACAGTCTTGGGATAGCCGATACGGAAATCAGAAGGCATATACTCGACCCAGTAAGCTCCCTGATGAGAGAAGACCATGGGCTCATAGCAATGGAAATTATAAACGATCTTGTCATCGTCCTGCTTTTCCAGAAGCGGTACGCTCATAACATTATTGTAGCAGACGCCACCGATAACGATGTAGTTCTCAGGAGCTACACTGCGAACAACAGCGATATACTTTTTGATGACAGCATTCCATGCATCGACTACTTCCTGAAGGACAACTTCATTCAGAGGCTCAAACGCTACAGAATCTCCACAGTCCTTAAACGCTTCGGCAATACGCTTCCACAGTGCAAGAAAACGGTTCTGCAGAGGCTCGTCGTAGAAGAACTTTCTTCTGTCCATGTCCTTCTTCAGAGGATCAAAGGAATAGCCATAGCATTCATGCAGATCGATCAGCATATGCAGACCATTGTTTTTACACCACTGATAGCAGTTCGTCAGGTACTGCATTCCACTCTCGATCGGATTTCCCTCTTCATCTTCCAGGACATTATAATCCACCGGAACACGGACATGGTCAAATCCCAGAGATGCGATATACTCGATATCCTTCTCCGTAATAAAGGTATCGAAGTGTTCGATATCATACTTAGCAAACTGAGAGATCCAACCGCCAAGGTTGACACCCTTCTGGAAGCCTTCAAATTTTTTCATGGAACATCCTCTTTCTGCCCTTATCAGGGGCTGTAAACCTTCTATCGTTTTTGACTTATCTATCGCTTAGCACTCTGCATCGATGATGTAGCTCTGCGCTGCAAAATCAACGGTAACGACCGTTCCGCCTGCAAAGATGACCTTCTGTCTGGTACCTTCGTCGTTCAACAGTTCAACGCGGAGCATCTCTTCCTGTGCGACTCTCTCATGCAGGTCCTGAACGATCTTGCAGCGCTCGATGGCCTCTTCCATAGTGAAACCGGCACCTTCAAAGGCACCGTCGATATTGGGATAGGCGGCATCACGGATCAGGTAAGGAGCTCCGCCATTCTGCAGGGCGTAGAGCATGTAATCCTCGTCATCGGAGACACGATCCATCATCCAGGGCTCTACAACACAGTCATGATAGACCAGATTGAAGAGCGGAACCGGAATACCCTTCTTGGGAGTACCGGGCTCTGCTAACTGGAAGTTATAGGGAGCATAGTGACAGAAGACCAGAGAAGGCATTGCCCAGTCATTGACTTCTTCACTGCTGGGAAGGATATTTCTGGAGAGCAGGATACGGAAGCACTGCTGACGATAATCGTAGCAGTCTCTTCTGGTCATACGATGACGGGGATTGTCACACTCATCACCCTCATTGCAGGTGAAGACATCCAGATAGGCACCATCGATCTCGATACCTTCTGCTTCCAGCTTATCAAAATTGCGGCTGACAAAATACGGTGTCTGGGAACCACAGAGATAGGACTGGGGACCACCTGCCCAACGTGCATGACGCGGGATGGAACCATCGGTCAAGCGGCATGCCAGATCTTCATCGAAACTCTTGGCTGCCTCATAGAAATCTCTGTACTGATCGTGGATTCCGAACATATATCCCAGATCATGCATGGTATCAGCCAGGGACTTCATGGCATCTCTTCCACCTGCTTCCTCGCAGATGGGGAAGTAGTCGGGATGCTGGTTATCATAGCCGGGCTGAGCCCATCCATCCAGATGGAGATACATTTTCTCTACACCTAGATCGTACAGTTCTTTGACCATCTTTTCTCTCTCGGCGAAGGAAGTCAGATGATTATTTTTATCCGGTGCCTCCGGATCAAAGAAGCTGGAATTAGGCTGGACCATGGTCTTGATGCCGGTATGGACCCAGGCACATCCGGTCAGATCATCTACGGAAGGATTGAGTACAGCCTTCTGCTTCAGTGTGACCAGTCTTCCCTTTTCAAAGGCATAAGCTCGATAAGCCTTGCAAACATCGTTATGATCGCCATCCACCAGATCCATGCGAAGGATACGGCGATATTCCATCTTGCCCAGAGAAGTTTCCCAATGCAATGCCATGTGGGTATAAGGACCGTTTGCGGGATGGTCGATATCAAAAGCAGCATTCCAGGGAGTCTCACAGATACTCAGAAGACCATGTCCGTCCTTGATCTGTGCGAACCAGGGCATGAAGGCGCCGGCGGTACCCATAAAGCCGGCAAAACTCAGCTTGGTAAATTCTACGGGATGATCATTGGGAACCAGCCAACCCTGTTCTTCATTGACCAAAGTCACATATTTCTTCGATCCCTCCTCAAAGGCCATAGGACCGGGCCAGTAGATCGCGGTGGGTGCTTCTTTGCCTTCGCTCAGGGGAATCCACTCACAGCGGACCGCTTCCGTGGCATCTTCGATCCAGGCATAAAGTTCAAAGGAAAGGCCTTCTGCAGGACCTTCAAAGCCGCCAAGAGAAGCTCTCATTCCGCTGCCGACACCGGTTACTACCTCCTCTACCTCGATCGTCTTCGCGTCTTTGAAATATACGGTTTCGGTAACATCCTTGACTCCGTATACTCCGGCGGTGCCTCCATAAACGATGGAAGGCTCAAAGGATTCCAATGTATGCCACTCCACACCGTCTCTCTCGATGGAAATGGCAAAATTCTTAGGATCTAAAGTGAGTTTCATAGTTCCTCCAAAGGTTGAATATTTTTCTTCTACTTCTTCATCAGCTGACGATACCGGCAATCTCAAGGATCACTCTAACGAACAGAAGTCCCAGTACCACAAACATGATCTTACGGACATTTTTACTGCCGCCCTTCAGCGCAAACTGGGTGCCTGCCAGATTTCCCGCCACATTGAATACGATAGCAGGGATCGCAACCGCAAACCAGATCTTTCCTGCCACCAGATATACGATAGCAGACATGATATTTGAGGAAAGATTGGCGATCTTGGCACATCCGGAAGATTTCAGAAGATCGATTCCGAATACACCGGTGAATGCCATGATAAAGAAGGTTCCGGTACCGGGTCCGATCAGACCGTCATACAGACCGATGGCCAGACCGATGCACAGAGAAAACAGGATCGTTTTCTTAGGTTCAAAGTTCTTTTCTGCCTTTCCGTCTTCTCCAAAGGACTTCTGTCTGATCAGGAACACAGCCACAATGGGCAGTGCTACCAGAAGCACGATCCGAAGGATCTGCTCCGGGATCAGAAGCGCCAGGTTGGTTCCGATCAGGGAACCGCAAAGCGCACCGATGGCAGATGGGATCGCGATCTTCAGGACCACTTTACCATTTCTGAAATAATTGATGGACGCTGCACTTGTTCCGACCATAGCCACCAGCTTATTCGTTCCAAGGGCCAGATAGGTGGGCATACCGGCGATCAGGTAGGCCGGTATGGAAATGATACCGCCGCCACCGGCAACGGAATCCACAAAACCTGCCAGAAATACCAGCGGGCAGGCGATCAGACAGATCTTTAATACTTCATTCATGCTTACTTCTCAACGCTGTCCACATCGATCGCATCCACGCGAGATGCTGTATATACCGGTGTTTCAGCAACTTTCCCATTTTTCATGATCGTTTTGATCTGACCACTTACCACCAGGTTGACAATGATTCCGGTAAGTCCTGCGAAGACGAGGCCGATACCGATGATCACTACCAAAGTTCTTGCTGTATTAAAGGGATTGGTCAGGACCAGGATACCGATACTCAGACTGATGATCGCCACCAGCAGAACACTTAGCCACTTGGTATACTTCATACGGGCCAGATCGATGGCTCTTTGGAGTTTCACCAGGCCCTCGATCATCAACGCAATGCCTAAGATGACCGGCACCAGGTTGATCACCAGAGTAGGTCTGGACATCAGAAATCCACCGACAATGACCAGGATCACTCCGGTCACCAGACGGTTATTCAGTTTTCCGTCGGTCTCCTTATGGAATACATAGCGCAGAAGATCGAAGGCTCCCGTAGCGATCAACGCACCGGCACCGATACGGACCAGAGTCGTCATAGTCAATCCGGGAACAAGGATCAACACCAGACCCAGCACAATATATAAAAGGGAAGAGAACAGATTTCCGCTCAGGATACTCTTTAATAATGATTTCATGAAACCGAACTACTCCTTTCACCACTTTTATCGAAATCGCATATCACCCTGTAAAACAATCTAATGATTGCTCCATTCGATTATCCAAGTAATCTTAAGACATCTGTCCACCAAAAGCAATAGCGAAGGAACAATTTGAACTTTTCTCTGTATTATGGTACATTTGTTACGATAATCAATCTATCCCTTCGGAGGAATCGATCATGGCATATATTCTTTCTTTGGATTCCGGTACGACCTCTGTTCGTGCCATTCTGTTTAACGAAAAAGGTGAGCTGCTGGGCATGAGCCAGCGCGAGATCCATCAATCCTATCCCCATGCAGGCTGGGTCGAGGAAGACCCCATGGAGATCTGGGAAAACCAGATCGGTGTCTGCAAGGATCTGCTGGAAAAACTGAATATCCCTGCCTCCGAGGTGACCGCTGCCGGTATTACCAACCAGCGTGAAACGTTAGTTGCCTGGGATCGCGAGACCGGAAAACCTATCTATCCTGCTATCGTATGGCAGTGCCGTCGTACCGAGCCTCTCTGTGAAGAGATCAAGGAACGCGGATTGCTGGATTGGTTCCATACCCGTACCGGTCTGATCCTGGACGCCTACTTCTCCGCTACCAAGATCCAGTGGATCCTGCAGAACGTGGAAGGTGCCCGCGATATGATCAAGTCCGGACAGCTGATGTTTGGTACCATCGATACCTGGCTGGTCTACAATGCCACCAAAGGCAAGACCTATGCCACCGATTATTCCAATGCCTGCCGAACTATGCTCTTCAATATCCAGACTCTGGACTGGGATGATGAGATCCTTCATTTCTTTGCTATCACCAGAAATAATCTTCCCGCTGTCCAGCCCTCCGGTTCTGATTTCGGCTCCATCGATGCTTCGTATCTGGGTGCTGAGATCCCGATCCGATCCGTACTGGGCGATCAGCAGAGTGCTCTCTTCGGACAGCTTTGTTTCGAGAAGTCTCAGGCAAAATGTACCTATGGTACCGGTGCCTTTATCCTTTCCAACATCGGAAAGGAACCTCTCCTCTCCAAGAATGGTCTTCTGACCACCGTAGCCTGGGGCTACAACGGAGAAGTCCACTATGCCTTTGAAGGTTCGATCTTTATGGCAGGTGCTACGGTCCAGTGGCTCCGTGACAACCTTGGTCTGATCCAGTCCGCTCAGGAGACCGGTCCTCTGGCGGAATCCGTTCCCGATACTGCCGGTGTCGTCTTTGTCTCTTCATTCCAGGGGCTCGGTGCTCCCTGGTGGGATAACGGCCGCCGTGCTACCATCGTCGGTCTGACCCGCAAGGCAACCAAGGCTCATATCGTTCGTGCCGCTCTGGAGAGTGTGGCTTATCGCGTCAAGGATGTTATCGGTGCTATGGAAAGAGAAATGGGAATGCCCTGTCTGAGCCTTCGTGTCGATGGCGGCATGAGTGCCAACGATTTCCTGATGCAGTTCCAAAGTGATATGCTCCAGACAGCTGTCCATCGCAGCGGCTCTCAGGAAGCTACCGCTATGGGTACTGCCTTTATGGCCGGTCTTGTCAGCGGTGTCTGGAAGGATCAGGAAGAATTAAAGACCCTCGTTACGAGCGGTGGACACATCTTCCCCAAGATGGATATCCAGAGAGCTGACTATCTTTACACCCGCTGGCTGGAAGCCATCGGCCATGCTGATTGATCATTAAAACTATTAGAAAAGAGATCTCACGATTTATGGATCAGAAACGCGCTTTGATCGCCATGAGCGGAGGTGTCGACTCTTCTGTTGCTGCCTATCTGATGAAGCAGCAGGGCTTTGAGTGCATCGGCTGCACCATGAAGCTCTATAACAACGAAGATGCCGGTATCCCTCAGGGACACACCTGCTGTTCTGTCGATGATATTGCCGACGCTCGCAGTGTAGCCGGTTCGCTGGATATGCCTTATTATGTCTTCAACTTCTCTGATGACTTCAGAGAAAAGATCATCGACAAGTTCATCCGCTGCTATGAGAAAGCGATCACTCCCAATCCCTGTATCGACTGCAATCGCTACATGAAGTTCGATAAGCTTTATGAACGAGCCAAAGCCCTTGGCTGCGACTATGTTGTCACCGGTCATTATGTCCGTATCGAACAGGCTGAAGATGGTTCCTTCCTGCTGAAAAAAGCTCTGGATCCTACCAAGGATCAGAGTTATGTCCTCTACACCCTGTCTCAGGAGCAGTTATCACATACCTGTTTTCCCTTAGGCAGTTTCAAAAAGACTGAAGCCAGAGATATCGCAGAAGCCAACGGACTCATCAATGCCCGCAAACCCGATTCTCAGGATATCTGTTTTGTTCCCGACGGCGATTACGCCAGAGTGATCCGTGAGCACACCGGCAAGACCTATGCCCCCGGTAATTTTGTGGATAAGACAGGTAAAGTCCTCGGCCAGCATAAAGGCATCATCCACTACACCATCGGGCAGCGAAAGGGACTCGGCATTGCCGCCCCTGAACCCTTATATGTCCTTGGAATCGATATTCCCTCCAACACGGTCATCCTTGGCAGCAACGAAGACCTGTTCACCAAAGAAGCCATCATCGAGGACGTCAACTGGATCAGTGGTCACTTCCCCACCGAACCTCTCCACTGCAGTGCCAAGGTCCGCTATCGTATGGAAGACAAACCCTGCATGGTATATCCCATGGATGACGGAAAACTGAAACTGGTATATGACGAACCTCAGCGTGCCATCACCCCCGGTCAGGCCGCCGTCTTCTACGACGGTGACACCGTTCTTGGCGGAGGCGTCATCATCGAAGCTCCCAAAAACTAAATACACAGCAAAAATCCCTTTGGTCCACCGACCAAAGGGATTTTTATTACAGTTCAGATTAACTTCGGAGAATTCGCTCTGCGAATTCTCATTCCGGCGCTCAAGAATTACAGTTCAGATATCTCTACGCGCCATCCCTCCAAGATGTACTTCGGAGAATTCGCTCCGCGAATTCTCATTCCGACGGTCAGGAATTACAATTCAGATATTTCGACCCGTCGGATGCATCTCTTCATCCACCTTCCGCGCAGGTAGTACACTACGAAGATGACAGAAGTTACAACCCAGCTGATGGGATAACTCATGGCAACATTTGCCATGGTGTGGAACATGGGAAGGAAGACCAGCAGCCAGATCATACGAAGACCGCAGATAAAGACAACCGTGATAAGCATGGGCTGGAAAGATTCACCACAGCCACGGATGACACAGGCAAACACGTTGATGATGACATAGGCCATATAACTGGGCGCTAATACACGCAGGAACATGGAACCCGTCTCGATGACCGCTATATCTTCCGTAAAGATGCTCAGGAAGATGGGGCAGAACGCATAGATGATCACCGATACTACAAAGATACTGGCCATGTTCATCCAGAGACCGGTCTTGGCGACCTTCTTGACTCTATCATACTGTTTTGCACCAAAGTTCTGACCGACCATCGTGGATACGGAAATGGAGAAGGCCTGCATGACCATCCACATGACCGAATCGATTCGTCCGATGGCAGACCAGGAAGCGATAGCAACCGTTCCGAACCCGTTGATCGCGGTCTGGATCATGACATTCGAAATGGAATAGAAAACAGATTCCATACCATTGGGAAGTCCGATACGGATGATCTGCTTCAGCAGCATACCATGGAAGCGAATCTTCTTCAAGGACACCTTGTACATGTCATTGGTACGCATCAAAATGATCAGGACCAGGATCGCACTGATAGCCTGAGACAGAATGGTAGCGAAGGCAACACCGAAGACGCCCCACTGGAATGCCAGAACAAAGGTCAGATCCAGGATGATATTCACGATGCAGCATACGATCAAGATATACAGGGGTGTTCTGGAATCGCCGACACTGCGAAGGATTCCCGTGCCGATGTTATACAGAAGATTTCCGATGATACCGGCATAGTATACCTGCATATACATGGAGGCATCTCCCAGGATCTCTTCCGGGACATTCATCATGCGAAGCAGGGGTTTTGCTGTAGGAATACCGATCGCCATCAAAAAGATCGCTCCGGTAAGACTCAGTGCGATCGCTGTATGGACTGCCTGTTCCATACGCTCCGCATCCCGGGCACCATAGTACTGTGCAATAACGACTGTTGCACCACCGGCAATACCGACGAACAGACCGACCAGCAAAGAAATGATGGAACCGGTCGCGCCTACCGCTGCCAGTGCATTGGTACCTACTGCATGTCCAATAACGATGGTATCCACCATGTTATAGAGCTGCTGGAAAAAGGATCCGATCAGGATCGGGAAAAAGAAGTTAAGGATCTGCTTCCAGATAACACCCTCCAGGAGATTCATACTCACCGAAGAGGCCTTTCTTCTTAAAGAAAATGCCATATATATTTACTCCTAATTCTCATTTTGAGGCTCAGGCGTTTGAATTCTCGAGAGTTGTCTACCGCCACCTCACTCGCTCACTTCGGAGAATTTGCTCTGCAAATTCTCATTTCGACGCTCAGACGTTTGAGTTCTCAAGATTTGTCTGGCTCCGACTTCCACGTTTCCTTCAGAGAATTCGCTCCGCGAATTCTCAGTCCGGCGGTCAGGTTTACGAATTCTCCATGGATGTCTGCCGCCGGATGCATCTCTCCATCCACTTACCTCTTAGATAATACACAACGAAGATCACACTGGTGACGCCCCAGCTGATAGGCCAGCTAAGAGAGACCGTACGCATGGTGTGGAAGATCGAGACCAAGCCAACCAGGACGAAAAGTCGCAGTCCGCAGATAGAAAACAGCGTGATCAGCATGGGCTGCAGGGACTCTCCGCAGGCACGGATGGAGCCGGGAAGAATGTTGATAAATACATTGATCAGGTTACTCAGTGCCAGAGAGTAAAGTAAGATACATCCGATGTCGATGACTTCCTTATCCGAAGTAAACCAGCCAAGGACCTGGGGACAGAACATACAGACAAAAAGCACCACGACACCCATAGAGATCATATTCATGACAATACCGGTCCTGACGATCTGCTTGACTCTCGGATACTGCTTTGCTCCAAAGTTCTGACCGACCATGGGTGCCACAGACTGGGAATAAGCAATGTGAACGATATAGAACATACTGTCCACACGTAATACAGCCGCCCAGGCTGCCATAGCCACTGTGCCGAATCCATTGACTACCGTCTGGGTGATCATATTGGTGACATTATAGCAGGCCATCTCCATACCGCTGGGGATACCGATACGGACGATCTCCTTCAGGATGGGAAGATGGAATCTGATCTTTTTGATCTCCAGTTTAAAGCACTCCTTAGTTCTCAGAAGGACACTCAGAACTGCCAGTGCGCTGACCAGCTGAGAGATGATGGTACCGAATGCCACACCAAAGACTCCCCACTGTAGCCAGAGAACGAAAACAAGATCCAGGATGACATTTAAAACGCTGGTAATGCTGAGTACGATCAAAGGCGTTCTGGAATCACCGACGGCCCTTAAGATTCCGGACTCGATGTTATACAGAAGGTTTCCGATCATGCCGGCAAAGTAGACCTGCATGTAAAGAACGGCATCATCGATGATCTCTTCCGGCACGTTAGTCAGTTTCATCAGAGGTCGTGCCATCAGAAAACCGAGCAGCATCAATATCACACCACCAAGCAGTGCAAACGCCACCGCTGTGTGGACAGCCTTCCCTACACTTTCTTTATCTTTCGCACCAAAATACTGAGCAATGACTACCGCTGCACCACCGGAAACAGAGGTAAATACACCTACCATCAAAGAGGTTGTGGTCGCCGTTGCTCCGACAGCTGCCAGTGCATTGGCACTGACGGCACGTCCGATAATGATGGCATCCACCATGTTATACATCTGCTGGAAAAATGATCCTAAAAGGATCGGAAAAGCAAACACCAGGATCTTCTTCCAGATCACACCTTCCAGAAGATTGAGCGGTGCTCTTTGTATCTTTTTCTTAATAAAACTCATAGGGCTCCCTGCCGTTTTATTCGGCTTCCGCGACTACTTCAGTCCCTATATCCTACCGGGGACTTCTTTTCGCAGTAAGCCCTATTTTACTCCTTTCCTTCTCTCTTGAAAAGTGTATTTCTCCTCTCTTTGTCCATATATTAAAATTGTTTTAATTTTATGCAACCTTCTCTTTACTTTTGGAGATAAACCGATTAGGATGGATGTATAACTTTGTCCCTTTGCTAGGAGGAAAGACATGAACGAAAACAGATATGTGGGCTCTTATCCCGTCATCGGAATCCGCCCCACCATCGACGGACGCCGCGGTGCTCTGAAGGTCCGCGAGTCCCTGGAAGATCAGACCATGGGCATGGCAAAAGCTGCTGCTAAGCTGATCAGTGAAAATCTTAAATATTCTAACGGTGAGCCTGTTCAGGTCATCATCGCCGATACCACCATCGGACGTGTTGGTGAAGCTGCTGCTTGTGCTGACAAGTTCCGTCATGCCGGTGTAGATATCACCCTGACCGTAACCCCCTGCTGGTGCTACGGCGCAGAGACCATGGACATGGATCCCAACACCATCAAGGCTGTCTGGGGCTTCAATGGCACAGAGCGTCCCGGTGCTGTTTATCTTGCCAGCGTTCTGGCAACCCATGCACAGAAGGGTCTTCCTGCTTTTGGCATCTATGGCCATGATGTTCAGGAAGCTAACGATGATTCTATCCCCGAAGATGTTGCAGAAAAGATCCTTCGTTTTGCACGTGCTGCTGTTGCTGTCGCTACCATGCGCGGCAAGAGCTATCTGCAGATCGGTTCCGTTACCATGGGTATCGGTGGTTCCATTATCTCTCCCGAGTTTATGGAAGAATACCTCGGTATGCGCGTTGAGTCTATCGACGAGGTAGAGATCATCCGTCGCATGACCCTTGGCATCTACGATAAGGCTGAATATGAAAAGGCTCTGGCATGGACCAAGGCTAAGTGTATCGAAGGCTTCGACAAGAACCCCGAGGAACTGCAGCGTGATCGTGCACAGAAGGATGCTGATTGGGAGTTTGTCGTTAAGATGATGGTCATCATCAAGGATCTGATGAACGGCAACAAGAACCTTCCCGAAGGCTGTGAAGAAGAAATGGTCGGCCACAATGCAATCGCTGCCGGCTTCCAGGGTCAGCGTCAGTGGACAGATTTCTATCCCAACGGAGACTACCCCGAAGCACTTCTGAACACTTCCTTTGACTGGAACGGTGCTCGTGAACCCTATATCCTTGCTACCGAGAACGATACCCTGAACGGCATCAGCATGCTGTTCATGAAGTTACTGACCAACAAGGCTCAGATGTTTGCCGATGTCCGTACCTACTGGAGCGGCGAGTCTGTAGAGCGCTGCACCGGCTATGAGCTGGAAGGCAAGGCTAAGGAAGCCAACGGATTTATCCATCTGATCAACTCCGGTGCCTGCTGTCTGGATGCTAACGGTGAAGCCAGAGATGAAAACGGTGAGCGTGTCATGAAGGCATGGTACGATATCACCGAGGCAGATCAGGATGCCATCATGAAGAATACCACCTGGAATTATGCTGACCTTGGTTACTTCCGCGGCGGCGGATATTCCAGCCGTTTCCTTACCAGAGGCGAGATGCCCATGACCATGATCCGTCTGAACCTCGTCAAGGGACTTGGCCCTGTCGTTCAGATCGCTGAAGGCTGGAGCTGTGACCTTCCTGAGGAAGTTTCCGACAAGCTCTGGAAGAGAACTGACTACACCTGGCCCTGCACCTGGTTTGTTCCCAGAGTCACCGGCGAAGGCCCCTTCAAGACCGCATATGACGTCATGAATAACTGGGGTGCTAACCACGGTGCTATCTCTTACGGCCACATCGGTGCTGACGTGATCACGCTGTGCTCTATGCTGCGTATCCCCGTATCCATGCATAATGTGCCTGAAGACAAGATCTTCCGTCCTGCCAGCTGGAATGCTTTCGGTATGGATAAGGAAGGTGCTGATTTCAGAGCCTGTGCTGCTTACGGACCTCTGCATCGTATCGTTCGCTAAACCAAGGTCTTCAATCTGATATCCGAAATAATAAAAGAGATCAGGTCTCTGACCTGGTCTCTTTGACTGAACTATAGGACTGGAGTAATAGTAATGAAACTTTCATATATGGAAATGCGTGAAGCCATGTGCGATGTCTGCCACAAGATGTGGCAGCTCGGCTGGGTCGCTGCCAACGATGGAAACGTCTCCGTCAAACTGGGAGACGGTAAGATCCTGGCTACCCCTACCGGCATCAGCAAGAGCTTCATCACCCCTGATAAACTGATCGTGATCGACGAAGAAGGCAATGTGCTTGAGGGTCTGGAGGGATATAAGCCTTCCAGCGAGATCAAGATGCATCTGCGCTGCTACAAGGAGCGCGAAGATGTCAACGCTGTCGTTCACGCTCATCCGCCCACTGCTACCGGCTTTGCTGTTGCCGGAAAGAGTCTGGATTCCTATTCCATGATCGAGACTGTCATCGCCATCGGATCCATTCCGCTGACCCCTTATGGCACTCCCTCCACCAACGAGGTACCGGAAGCCATCGCTCCCTATCTTCCGGAGCATGATGTCCTGCTTCTTCAGAACCATGGTGCTCTGACGGTAGGCTGTGATCTGATCACCGCTTACTATCGTATGGAAACCTTGGAACTCTTTGCCAAGATCTCCCTGACTGCAGAACTCCTTGGTGGTGCTAAAGAGATCGAAAAGCCTCAGATCGACAAACTGCTCTATCTGAGAGAAAACTACTATCATGTAACCGGTAAACAT
>JAZUIK010000189.1:0-3864 GCA_045642205.1 Bianqueaceae bacterium | reverse complement strand
TCACTGGCCAGTCGGCCATATTCCTTAGAGGTCTTGTGTCCGGTCTGCCAGGGGCCATCCATCTCATTGCCAAGGCACCACATCTTGATGTTATGGGGTGCTTCATGGCCATTCTTTCTTCTAAGGTCACTGTAATAGGTACCCTTTTCGATATTGCAGTATTCCAGGATGTTCAGGGCCTCACTGATGCCTCTGGTTCCCAGGTTCACTGCCATCATGACTTCAGTATCTGCCTTCTTTGCCCAGTCGACAAACTCATCCAGACCGAACTCATTGGTCTCTACCACCTTCCAGGCGATCTCCAGCTTTTTCTTTCGCTGATCCTTGGGTCCGATACCGTCTTCCCAGTTATAATTGGAGACGAAGTTACCACCGGGATAACGGACCATGGGCACCTTCAGTTCCTTGATCAGATCGATGGTATCCTGACGGAATCCCTGTGCATCCGCCGTAGCTTGTCCGGGCTGATAGATACCCTCATAGACTGCTCTTCCCAGATGCTCAATAAAGGATCCGTAGATCTTTCTGTCCACATTTCCAATAATAAAATTCTTATCGATGATGATCTGTGCTTTCATAGTTTCCTCCCATATCCTGTGTCTTAGATCCGCCATAGTGATCTGCTTTCTTAAAGGACTTTTGCTTTCAAAAACTCCCTTTCAAAAGAACACGAAGATATGTTGAATGTACCATGCTTCCTTAGCAAAGTAAAGCGAAAAAGAAATCTTTTGCACCCTATGAAAATCCGTGCTACAATCGAGGCATCAAAGACTTTTGAATGGAGGTAAAACTCATGCGCAACATCATTACGATCAGCCGTGAATTCGGAAGTGGCGGACGCTTTATCGGTAAAGAAGCCGCAGACAGATTAGGCATTCCTTTCTATGACAAAGAGATCATTGCCCGTGTCGCAGCCGAGACCGGACTTGCGCCTTCCTTCATTGAAAAACGCGGCGAATACGCTGCTGAACACAGTGTCTTTTCCTATGCTTTCGCTGCCAGGACCCAGAACGGTCTTTCCGTGGAAGATGAAATGCTCATTGTCCAGAACAAGATCCTGCATCAGATCGCTGAGGAAGGCCCCTGCATTATCGTAGGCCGCTGTGCCGACTATGTCCTTCGGGATCGAGATGATCTGTTGAATGTCTTCATCTGCGGAGACGATGATGCCAAGGCAGAGAGAGTCATGAAGCTCTACGGCAAGGATAAAAAAGGTGCCCTTTCCCTGATGAAAGATACCGATAAGAAAAGAAGCATCAATTATCAGTACTGCACGGATCGGAAATGGGGTTCTCATAAGAACTATGACATCACTTTGAACTCCTCTCGTCTTGGATATGATGCCTGCATCGATCTGATCGTTGCTCTGGCAAAACAGAACTAAGAGTTATAACCGAATACAGTAAAAAACAGGAGGCTCTCCTTTCGGAGGGTCTCCTGCTCTGTTTATAAACATCATTGAAATATGGGTTGTCAAGCACAGCTTCAATAGGGGATTACTTCAGGATCTCCAGATTTCCGGATACGCTGTCGATAGTGATCTTTACATCGCCGCCCTCATAATCCGGCAGTTCGGTGGTGAAATTACCGCCGACAGAATTGAACTTAACATCGACGGAAGCATCCTTGAACAGCTTGATCGTCGCATTGCCGGAAACACTGTCCATGTTGATGGTTTCAGGGATCTGCTTATTCTTACAGCAATAGTTCAGAGAACCGGAAACGGTCTCGATGCGCAAAGACTCCTCGATGATGGTATCACGGATATCCGTATCAGCGGAAATGCCCGCAACCAGAAGTTTCTCACACTCGACGCCCTTCACTTCTACATCCGCACTGACCGTGCCGATCTGCAGCATGGAAAGTTCCAGATCTTCCGGCACATAGATGGTCAGATCTTTATTCAGATCAAAATCCTCTGCGTTGACATTGATCTTTCCACTGATGCAGAACTGGATCGTCAGGGTCTGATCAGACACCAGATAACGCATTCTCAGTTCATCTTTCAGCGTCTTATTAGCCGTCTCGGAAATGGCAATGGTATCTCTCTTTTCCCCGATAACATGGATATTACCGCTGACCCAGTTGATCTCGATCTTCTTGATGGTATCCTCGATCTCTGCATCGCCGACGCTGTATCTATCCGCCATATCATAGGCAAATTCAATGCCCTTCTTTATGGCAAGTCTGCAGCCTGAGAGCATGGAAACACACAGCATTACCCCAAGCAATACACATAACAAACGTTTCATTGTAACGTCTCCTTCACAATAGGATTTACGAGCTTTCCAGATATTGTAGTCAGTTACATATCCATAGTCAAGGATGATCTCCCTCGGTCCTATACTTGACAAAAGCGTCACCCTCAAGTATAGTATCCCTTGACAAACTAACAGGGGAGTCGGCGGATGCCGGCTGAGAGTGGAAATAATCCTTTCCTGACCCTTAACCTGATACGGATCATGCCGTCGTAGGAAGTTACATACATTGTGTTGCTACTGCCTTGCATTTTCCGTGCAAGGTCGTTTTATTTCTAGGAGGAAACACAATGAAAACTCAAACGTCCAATGCACGTCGTCTCACAGAAAGCGGTCTGATGATCGCTCTGGCTACCATCCTGAGCTTCGTTAAACTGGTAGACCTTCCCTATGGCGGAAGTGTTACTCTGGCATCCATGGTTCCCATGATCCTGCTTGCTTATCGCTATGGTACCGCATGGGGTCTGCTCTCTTCTTTCGTATATTCTCTCATCGAGTTCGTTATCGGATCCAGCGTTCTTTCTTACGCTACCTCCGCAGGCGCCGCTGTTGCCATCGTACTCTTTGACTATATCTTCGCTTTCTCTGCACTCGGTCTTGGCGGTGTCCTTCGCGGCAAGCTGAACAACGCCTCCGCTGTTGCTCTGGGTGCTCTGATCGCCTGTGTCCTTCGTTATCTGATGCATGTTATTTCCGGTGCTACCGTCTGGGCAGGTCTTTCCATTCCCACCAACGATGCCCTGATCTACTCCTGCATCTACAATGCAACCTACATGCTGCCTGAGACCATCGTCACCGTGATCGCTTCTGTCTATATTGCTTCTCTTCTGGACTTCACCAAGGCAAATCTTGCTCCTGCTGTCCGCGAAGACAACTCCAAGGCTGGCCGCATCCTTTCCGGTGTTACCGGTCTGGCTATTGCCGGCGGTGTTATCACCCTGACCGCTCTGATCTTCTCCACTCTGCAGAATGCGGAGACCGGTGAGTTTGATATTACCGGTATCGCCAACATGAACGTCACCGCTGCCATCGTTACCGTTGTCATCGCTGTCGTTATCGTTGTGGGTGCTCAGGTTACCAAGGCAACTCTGAAGAAGGCATCCAAGTAATCCGTAAGAATTCTCATTTACACAAAACCATTGAAACAGGCAGTGCTTTCCAGTAAGATAAAGGCACTGCCTGTTTTATTCTCAAATCTATTCGTATCAGGAGGAAACCATGAGCGAACCAAGCTGTTTTATCTTTGGAGCACTTCCTCAGGAGGTCATGCCGATCCGTCCTGAAGAAGGGGATCTGATCATTGCCGCCGACAAGGGATTGGAACGCGCCAGAGCTTTAGGCATCGAACCGCATCTTCTGATCGGAGATTTTGATTCCACCGGCTATGAACCGGATTTTCCTGAGAAGATCACCCTGCAGGTACGCAAGGATGATACGGATACCGCCCACGCTATGGAGGTCGCCTTTGATAGAGGCTATCGCAACTTCGTAATCTACGGTGCCTTAGGCGGCAAGTTGGATCATACATTTGCCACCATCCAGCAATCCGCAGGCTACGAACTGAAAGGTGCCTCCGTATTGATGATCGGCAATGACCACATCGCCA
>JAZUIK010000188.1:0-6274 GCA_045642205.1 Bianqueaceae bacterium | reverse complement strand
ATCCGACAGATCCTTCGATATCATCGACGGACTTTTGCGTTTTGTTAAGGATAAGGGCGTCAAGATTGCCTACGGAGCCAAGGTAGAAATCCTGGAATCCATCCTCTCAGAAGGATTATCCGGAGACGGCGGCTTTCGCGTTACGGCTTCCTTAAGCGGTGGTTCCACGGAAACCTACGAGGCAGATTGTGTGATCGTCGCGACGGGAGGCTTAAGCTATCCCCAGACCGGTTCCACCGGAGACGGACACCGCATAGCGGAGGAACTGGGACTGGAAGTTACGGATACAAGACCCGGACTGATCCCCTTTACGGTGGAGGAATCCTTCTGTAAGGATATGATGGGCCTGTCACTGAAAAATGTGCGCGTCCGCATTACCGCCACCACAGAGGAAGGCATCAAGATGGCAAAGAAGAAGCCCCTGTATGATGACATGGGCGAGATGCTCTTTACCCACTTTGGTGTCAGCGGTCCTCTGATCCTGACAGCGTCTTCCACGCTGCAGGCATGGAACCGAAAGAAAAAGACAACCTACGAAGAGCAGAAGTATCAGCTCCATATCGACCTTAAGCCCGCGCTGGATGAGGCAGAGATGGATAAGCGTCTTCTGAAGGACATCGAGAAATATAAGGCCAGAGAGTTCCGCAATTCTCTGGACGATCTGCTGCCGAGAAAGATGATCCCCGTGATCGTTAAACTCAGCGGCATCGAGCCCACCAAAAAGATGGGCGATCTGAGCAAGGAAGAAAGAAAAATGCTTGGCTCCCTTTTAAAGGATCTGACCATGACCATTACCGGTACCAGACCCATCGAGGAAGCCATCGTGACCATGGGCGGTGTCAGCGTCAAGGAGATCGACCCCTCCAGTATGATGGTCAAGACCATCCCGGGACTGTTCATGGCAGGAGAACTGTTGGATATCGACGCCTTTACGGGCGGATTCAATCTGCAGATCGCATTCTCCACCGGAGCACTTGCCGGAAGAGGCGCTGCGGAATATGTTAAGGAAAGGGAGTAAAGACCATGTTGAATGTTGCCATTGACGGACCCGGAGGTTCCGGAAAGAGTTCGGTTGCCAAGGTCCTTTCCAAAAAGATGGATCTGAAATATTTAGATACCGGTGCACTGTACCGTGCGCTGGGCTATGCCCTGAAGCAGCAGGGTGTGGATGTGACCAACGAGGAGGCAGTTGCTGAAAAACTTCCTTCTTTAGAGGTTATGGTGGATTACGCAGAGGATGGTTCTCAGCTTGTCTATGTGAACGGCGAAAATCTGACTCCCTATCTGCGTACCCAGGAGGCCGGAGACGGTGCCAGCAAGGTAGCGGTCCACGGCTGCGTCAGAGAAAAACTCCTCTATATCCAGCGTCACACCGGAGAGATCTTCGATGTGGTCATGGATGGACGTGACATCGGTACCGTAGTCCTTCCCCATGCGGATCTGAAACTGTTCATTACTGCATCCAGTGAAGAAAGAGCCAAGCGCCGCTTGGGTGAACTGGAAAAGGCAGGGCATCCCCACGGTACGTTAGAAGAGATCATCAAGGAGATCGAAGAGAGAGATTACCGTGATTCCCATCGTGAGATCGCTCCTTTAAAGCAGGCAGAGGATGCCGTTCTTCTGGACACCACGAACATGAGTCTGGAAGAAGTCATCGAGACTGTCTGTGATATGGTCCGGAAGGCCAGAGACGCAAAATGAGACTGGAGATCGCAAAGACAGCCGGATTCTGCTTCGGTGTGCGCAATGCCATTAAGATCGCCATCGAAAAGGCAGAGGAAAAGCAGGCCATCCACTCTGGAGAAAAGACCTACACCTATGGTCCTCTGATCCACAACGCCCAGGCCATCGCTGACCTGGAGAGCAAGGGCATCGTATCCGTAGATTCCATTGAAGAATTCCCGGAGGGAGCTTCGGTGGTGATCCGCGCCCATGGTATTTCCAGAAAGGAAGAAGCACTTCTAAAGTCTCTTCCTCTGGAACTGTTGGATGCCACTTGTCCCTTTGTCAAAAAGATCCACCGTATTGTGGCGGCTTCTCAAAAGAGAGTCATGATCTTTGGAGACAAGGATCATCCGGAGGTCAAGGGGATCCGCGGTTGGTGTCAAAGTGAGCCGGTGATCTTCAAGGATCAGGCAGAACTGAAGAATGCACTGGAAGAGGGATGGAACGAACCTGTGTTAGTGGTGGCACAGACCACCTTTGACCGCTATCGATTTGAAGAGATGGTGGGTCTGTTAAAAGAAAACGGCGTGGACGCCGAGATAAGGGAGACCATCTGTGAAGCCACCATGCAGCACCAGATGGAGGCCGTGGAGATCGCCCAAAGGTCGGACCTGATGGTGGTCATCGGTGGAAAGCACAGTTCCAATACCAGAAAGTTAGCGGCACTGTGTGAGTCCCATTGCGCGCATACCATCTTTGCGGAGACCAAAGAGGATATCCTTCCTGAGATCCGGGAATGGTTTTCCAAGAGAGATGTCCGTATCGGTGTGACGGCAGGAGCCTCTACACCGGATTATGTGATCGAAGAGGCAGCGAAAAAGCTGCAGGATATATTTAATTGATCCGATAAAGCGGTCTGATAAGACCGGAAAAGAAAAGGCGGAGTAAATCGTGAGTATCAAAAACATCAGACCTCGCTACCACAACGAAGGAGCAGAGGAAGCGGAAAGACAAAGAGCAGCCCTGGAAAGACTCAAGACCAGAGAGGACCGTCCCAGAAGCTACTATGTAGCCACCATGGGATGTCAGATGAATGCCCATGACAGTGAAAAGATCGTAGGTATCCTGGAGGAAATGGGAGCCAAGGCAGCACCGGAAAGCGAGGCAGATATCGTTGTCTACAATACCTGCTGTGTCCGCGAGAACGCAGAGCAGAAGGTCTACGGTCGTCTGGGCTATCTGAAGTCCGTAAAGAAAAAGAATCCCAACATGAAGATCGCTCTGTGCGGCTGCATGATGCAGGAGAACTCCGTCCTGGAGAAGATCAAGGAATCCTATAAAGAAGTGGATCTGATCTTCGGAACCCATAACATCTATAAGTTTACGGAACTTTTGGAGACCCTTCTGGAAACCAATGACCAGGTCATCGATATCTGGAAGGAACAGCAGGAGATCGTGGAGGATCTTCCCTCCATCCGTAAGCATGAATTCAAGGCATCCGTCAACATTATGTACGGCTGCAACAATTTCTGTACCTACTGTATCGTTCCTTATGTTCGCGGACGTGAGAGAAGCCGTACACCGGAGAATATTCTGGCAGAGGTCCACTCTTTGGTCGAGGGCGGTGTCAAGGAGATCCAGCTCTTAGGTCAGAATGTCAACTCCTACGGAAAAGGCCTTGCCGAGCCCGTAACCTTTGCCCAGCTTCTGGCAATGGTGAATGAGGTGGAAGGCTTAGAGCGTATCCGCTTTATGACTTCCCACCCGAAGGATCTGTCCCAGGAACTGATCGATGCCATGGGCAAGTTGGATAAGGTCTGTCCCCAGTTCCACCTGCCGCTGCAGTCCGGTTCCGACAGGCTGCTGAAGCTGATGAACCGTCACTACGACCAGGCCCAGTATCTGGACGAGGTCAGAAGGCTGAAGGAAGCGGTTCCGGATGTTTCCATTACAACGGATATCATCGTCGGATTCCCCGGAGAGACAAGAGAAGATTTCCTGGAAACCTTAAAGGTGGTCCGTGAAGTCAAGTTCGACGGTGCCTTTACCTTTATCTATTCCAAAAGAGAGGGAACTCCCGCCGCCAACATGACTCAGGTACCTCCGGAGGAGTCCAAGGTCAACTTCGATGAACTTTTGAAGGTCCTGGAGGAGATCGGAAGAGAAAATAATCGTCAGTGGGTCGGCAAAAAGGTCCGTGTTCTGGCAGAGGAAGTCAGCAAGAACGATGCCTCTGTCTTAAGCGGCAGAACCGAGCACAATCACCTGGTACACTTCAAGGCGGAAAGCTGTCTGATCGGTCAGATGGTAGATGTCGTCATTAAGGAATCCAGCGCCTTCTATCTGTTGGGAGACCTGGTAATGGAGGACGAAGCGTGAGCGAGAAAGCACTGACTCCTATGATGGATCAGTATCAGCAGATCAAAAAGGAAAACCCTGATTGCCTGCTGTTCTTCCGCCTGGGAGACTTTTATGAGATGTTCTTTGAGGATGCCATCATCGCATCCAGAGAACTGGAACTGACCTTAACGGGACGCAGCAAGGGAGGCAACGAGAAGGCCCCCATGTGTGGCGTACCCTATCATAGTGTGGAAAATTATATCCAGCGTCTGGTCAAGAAGGGTTATAAGGTAGCTATCTGTGAGCAGATGGAAGATCCCCGACTGGTCAAGGGACTGGTAAAGAGAGAGATCACCCGTATCATCACTCCCGGTACCACCATGAATGCGGAACTTCCTTCCGGAAACAATTACATTGCCTGTATCGACCGTGTGGAGAACAGTATCGGTTTTGCCCTTTGCGATATCACCACCGGTGAGTTTCTGGTAACGGAACTGGATGATGAAGATAAACTGTTTTCTGAGATCGCCAAGTTTTCTCCCAGTGAGATCCTGGTGAATCAGGAGATCGAAGATATGAAGGGCCTTTCCTTAACGGAGGTCCAGGAAAAGCTGGAGATCTATGTGTACCCCTATGGTACCCATCATTTCCAGTATGACCGCTGTAAGCAGACAGTCCTTGCCCAGTTCGGTGTCATGCACTTGGAGGGTCTGGGCCTTGAGAATCTGGATCTGGGAGTTACCTCCTCCGGAGCACTTTTGGATTACCTCAAGGAGACCCAGAAGAGAGAACTGACCCATATCAACCAGGTCCGTACCTACAGCGTACAGGACTTTATGGTGCTGGATATGGCTACCCGCCGCAATCTGGAACTGACAGAGACCTTAAGAGACAAGAGCTATAAGGGTTCCCTTCTCTGGGTCATCGATCAGACAAAGACGGCCATGGGTGGACGACTGTTAAAGAGATGGCTGGAGCAGCCTCTGATCCGAAAGGACAGTATCGATGAGAGACTGGACTGTGTCGAGGCTATGGTGGATGATCCCATGATCAGTGCGGAGCTCAAGGAGATGCTCTCTGCGATCTACGATATGGAGCGTCTGATGGGCCGTGTCAGCTACGGAAGTGCCAACGCCAGAGATATGGTGGCCTTAAAGACCTCCCTGCAGGCACTTCCCGGCATCAAGATGGCATTAAATGACCTGGAGGGTAAAGGCTTCCGTAAACTGGAAGAGGAACTGGATACCATGGAGGATATCGCTGCTCTTCTGGAGGCCGCCATCAATGAGGAACCTCCTGTCAGCATCCGCGAGGGTGATCTGATCAAGAAGGGTTACAACGAACAGGTCGATCGTTACCGTGCTGCCGCTACCGAAGGTAAGCAGTGGCTGGCCGATCTGGAAATGAAAGAAAAGCAGGAGACCGGTATCAAGAACCTGAAGGTAGGATACAACCATGTCTTCGGCTACTATATCGAAGTCAGCAAGGGCCAGGTTTCCATGGCTCCGGATCGCTATATCCGTAAGCAGACCCTGGTCAACGGTGAGCGCTTTATTACCGAGGAATTAAAGCAGATCGAAGATACTCTGCTTGGGGCTAAGGAAAAGGGCGAAGCCCTGGAGTACGATCTCTTCTGCGAGATCCGTAAATATGTAGCAGCCGCCATGACCCGTATCCAGAAGAGTGCAGATGCGGTAGCCAAGCTGGATGCCTTAAGAGCCTTAGCGGATACCGCTTATCGCTATCACTATGTGAAGCCCACCATACTGCCTCCCGGAGGTCCCATCGAGATCACCGGAGGACGTCATCCGGTGGTCGAGCAGATGCTGCCGGAGAATGCCTTCATTCCCAATGATACGTTATTGAATATGGATACAGACCGTATGGCCATCATTACCGGACCCAACATGGGCGGTAAATCCACCTACATGCGTCAGGTGGCAGCCATTGCGCTGATGGCACAGATCGGTTCCTTCGTTCCTGCAGATGCTGCGACGATCTCCATCTCTGACCGTATCTTTACCCGCGTCGGTGCATCGGATGATCTTTCCCGTGGCCAGTCCACCTTCATGGTAGAGATGAGCGAAGTCTCCAACATCCTGCGCCATGCAACGAAGGATTCTTTGCTGATCCTGGATGAGATCGGAAGGGGAACCTCCACCTTCGATGGATTGTCTCTGGCATGGGCTACCGTGGAATATATTGCAGACAGTAAGATCATCGGTGCGAAGACCTTGTTTGCGACCCACTATCATGAACTGACTCAGCT
>JAZUIK010000187.1:0-20579 GCA_045642205.1 Bianqueaceae bacterium | reverse complement strand
GACCTCCATAGCTAAGACCTCTAAACATTCCTTCGTCATTTTCTGGAGATTCCAGGAAGGAACCATGGTCTTCACATTGTGCTCTTTCAGGATCTTAAGCTCCTCTTTGACTCTATTCGGTGTGATCTTAACAATGGGCTCCACTGTATTGACTTCCATTCCCGCATAGACATCGCAGGCACTTTCCTTAAGCACCTGCAGCTCTCTATGGACAAACTCTTCTGCAGCTTTATCCAGGGAACCGCATTCTGCTAAAAATACCTGATAGGCTTCTTCTCCCAACGCCTTCTTCAGGGCCCTCGCTTCAAAGGGGATCCCTGCGGGCGCATCAGTGTAACGATACAGCATCGGTTTGATGAAGTCAACCTCTCTGCTTAGCGTAGGGACATCCTGCCCTGCAAAGTAGCCAAGCGAAGGGGTGAACAGATCCAATCCGATCTGCAGATCTCTTTTATGAAATTCATGAGCAAAGCACTTTACACTGTCTGTAAGTATCTGGCATCGGACCTTGAAGAACCGGTCCAGTTCCGGATCTTGTAAAGTCCATTTCCCATGTGCATAGGACTTCAATCCGAGTCTTTTCTCTTCTGAAGCCTTCTCTAGCTTGCCTTTGATACTCTCGATATCCAATCCTGCTTTACGATAGATCTTCTGACAGTGCTCGCAAAAGCAGCCGCCCACTCCTTCGATCCCTCCTATCAAGGAGCTGTACCTGATTCGATCCAGAAAGATTCCGGAGAATCCAAGTTCTTTCATCTCCTTGTCATACAGATCCAGGATCACCTGACGATTCTTTTGAGATGAGGGGCATCGGAATAAAAAGTTCTCCTGATCGTTCAGGTGGTAAGGTTCCATAGGATTTCCACGGAAATCGATCATGGGATCCAGATCCTGGACCGGACCTAATTCAGAAAAGACAGCGGTTTTGAAAAGCAGAGGGACATTCCATTCCCTGAGCTGTTTTCCAAGTACCCGATAGAAATCCTTATCCAGACTCCACCCAGCTAAAACGGCTTTTAGTTTTCCCTGAGTATGAAAAGGAGCCAGCTGATCCACAAGAGCATATGGATCCGCTAGGCTCTTCTCACTCAGATCTCCCGTAAAGATCTGAAATACATATTTCATTATTGATTTTCCTTTTTGTTTCCTGCACCGGTATAGTCGAAATTCTCGGTCAGTTTCTCACCCTTGACATAGTAGGGCATCAGATTGGCTTCGTTGAAATCCATCCAGATATGCTCCTGCAGATCACTTAAGGCATAACTGATCTTATCACAGGTGGTCAGGATGATCTCAGGATCCTTTCTCTGGTCCATATCCCAATGATAGAACTTGGCAAGGGAATCATACTGCAAAGGCAGGTTATCGTTCAGATCACGAATGGTCTCCTCCAGTACCTGGATCATATACATACCCAGCATATCGCCCATATCATCCGCATAAGTGGACCAATAGGCTTCAGAGACTCTTTCATCGTCAGAGGGAAGGACACGATGACCGGTATATTCGTTGAGCAGTTCATACACATAGGTGTAATCCGCCGCATCCAGATCTCCCACAGGCTCCAGGACTCCTTCGGAATCCGTAGGTGCAGAGAGGACCTTGTCCATCTCTTCATCGGTCATATAGTCCTCACGGTCATAGTAATCCTCATCGGGATCTTTGGGCTGATCAGACAGATCCAGATATTCCAGCTCGTAACGACGATGGAAATGGATGGCTTCATAGATACTGCGGGCAAACAGATCCTGGATCTTTTCCATGTCGAAGTGCTCTCTGTACTTCTCCATAAAGTCACGCTCATCCATTAAGAGGCGATGATCCTTCTTATCCTTCTGGATACTTGCTTCACCCTTTTCATAGAGTTCAACCGGTGTCAGCTGAAGGATCTGGCGGAAGATATTGCCGCGGATGTCATCAAACTCACGGAAAGCTTCCATGTACATCTCTTCCACTTCGTCTTCCGTCAGTTTTCTACTCTTTTCGTTAGGACCAAAGGGAATGATATTGGAGGCTCTGACTTCCTTGCGGACATCAGGCGCATACTTTCCTTCGATCAGTTCTTTCTTAACACTGTCTTCTACCAGATCAAAGCGAAGCTGCAGAGCATATTCCATATCGCTCATCAGATCGTCCAGCAAAAGCTCATCGTCATAAGAGAGATCATCGATATCCATACTGAAGAAATCACGCAAAGAGGCATACTCGTCCATGTGATCGAAGAGTTTGGAACCCTCACGTTTGTTATCTTCTACGCTCTCAAAGAAGCGGGCACTGATCTCACAGATCAGTGCCTCGCCATCGATTCCTGCAAGCAGGAGTTGTTTAACTTTATTGATCATTGTTTCCTATATAGCAACTAAACAAAACGGATTCTTCAGATCAGCGATCCATGTGAGTCAGATGCCAGATACGCTCGTCATACTCAAGGACGGAACGATCAGCTGCGAACATACCGGACATAGCGGTATTGACAAGACCCATACGGTTCCACTTCTGTCTGTCAAGATAAGTCTCGGAGGACAGATCCTGTGCACGGCAGTAATCCTCGAAGTCAGCCAGCAGCAGATAAGGATCTGCTACATTACCGTAGGAATTGTACAGCAGGGAGTTAGCGATCTCGGGGAATGCGATCTCCTTGTGGTGAGAACCGATTCCGGACTGGATAGCGGTAACGACCTGGTTGATCCAACGGTTGTTCTGGAAGTACTGCATGGAGTTGTAACCATGCTTGAGCATCTCGTTGACCTGATCCTTACGAAGACCGAACAGGAAGAAGTTGTCATCGCCAACCTTGTCATGGATCTCGATGTTTGCACCGTCGTAGGTACCGATGGTGATGGCACCGTTCAGCATGAACTTCATGTTACCGGTACCAGAAGCCTCACGGCCTGCGGTAGAGATCTGCTCGGAAAGCTCAGCAGCGGGCATCAGGATCTCAGCAACAGTGACCTTGTAGTCCTGGATGAAGACAACCTTCATCTGATCCTTAACAGCGGGATCGTTGTTGATCATGTCGGCAACAGCGTGGATCAGACGGATAATGTCCTTAGCACGGCTGTATCCGGGAGCTGCCTTAGCACCGAAGAGATAGGTCTTGGGGACGAAGTTGGGGTTGGGATTAGCCTTCAGGTCGTAGTACTGACGAAGGATATGCATAACGTTCAGCAGCTGACGCTTGTACTCATGCAGACGCTTTGCCTGTACGTCGAAGATGGAGTTGGGATCCAGAATGATGCCGTTCTCCTCCTGGATGAACTTAGCAAGGCGGACCTTATTCTCGTGCTTGATCTTATCGAACTGCTCGAGGAAGGCTGCATCATTGGTATAGTCCATGAGCTTTTCCAGCTCGTTGGGATTGCGAAGGAAGCCATCGCCGATGGTCTCGGTGATCAGCTTGGTCAGGCCGGGGTTGCCCTGGCCCAGCCAACGACGGTAGGTGATACCGTTGGTAACGTTGGTGAACTTCTCGGGAGTATCCAGATAGAAGTCGTTGAAGGTGTCATCCTTCAGGATCTGAGAGTGAAGCTCAGATACACCGTTGATGGAGAAGGAACCGGCGATTGCCAAATTAGCCATACGGATCTCTCCGTTGCCGAAGATGCTCATGCGGCTGACTCTGTCCCAGTCACCATTGAAGACTTCGCCCAGGTGATCGCAGAAGCGACGGTTGATCTCACAGATGATCTGGAAGATACGAGGCATATTTCTGCGGATCAGTTCCTCAGGCCAACGCTCCAGAGCCTCAGCCATGATGGTGTGGTTGGTGAAAGCGACGGTATGAGAAGTGATCTCCCATGCCTCTTCCCAGTTCATATCATACTGATCCATCAGAAGGCGCATCAGCTCAGGGATGACCATGGTGGGATGGGTATCGTTGATATGGAAGACATAATGCTTGTCCAGATTAGCGACAGTACCATAAGTTTCCATTTCCTTGTTCAGAACAGACTGAACGGAAGCAGAGATGAAGAAGTACTGCTGCTTGATACGAAGGGACTTTCCTTCGTAGTTATTATCCTCAGGATACAGAACCTTGGAAAGGACTTCTGCGTTAGCGGTACGCTCCATAGCACGGAGATATGCACCGGTGTTGAACAGACCCATGTTCATGGTATAGGGAGACTTGGGCTGCCACAGACGCAGGGTATTGACAGTGGGAGACTGATAACCGGAGATCAGCATATCGTTCGGAACAGCCAGAACAGTATCGCAGTCCTCCATATGGACCTTCAGCTTGCCATCGACCCACTCCTCGACAACGCGTCCGCCGAAGTTGACTTCGACAGTCTCGTCTTCCTTGGTAACGAGCCAACTGCGTCCGGTATCCAGCCAGCTGTCCGGAAGCTCGGTCTGCTGACCTTCGATAATGCGCTGCTTGAACAGACCATACTCATACAGGATACTGAAGCCGGTAGCGGGAAGTCCCTGAGAAGCCTCGGAATCCATGTAGCAGGCAGCCAGACGGCCAAGACCGCCATTACCCAGAGCTGCATCCTGCTCCTTACCGCAGACCTTCTCAAAGGAAGTGCCCATCTCAGCAAGGACTTCCTCAAACTGAGTCATCAGTCCAAGGTTATAGGCATTGTTACGAAGAGAACGTCCCAGAAGGAACTCGATAGAGAAGTAGCAAAGCTGCTTTCCCTGTTTTCTGGCAACTTCTTCCTGAGTCTTAGCCCACTTTTCCATCAGCATGTCACGGCATACCAATGCACAGGCGTCATACATCATCAGTGTACGTGCGTGTTCGGGGGTAACACCATAGTGGCGCTTCAGCTTACCCTCGATCAGCTCTCTCAGCTGTTCTTTTGTCATTTCTTTTCTCTCTTTCAATTCATTTAGAGTCTATTGTACTCAACCAACGTAATATAGAAACGCAGCTAAGGCGTTTTTTACGCAGAAAACCCGGATGGGTGACCCCATCCGGGCACGTTCGGCTATTATACCATATTTTTATTTACCCGTCAACATGGAATAGAGCTTCATGTATTCCTTTGCAGGCACATCCCAGCTGACATCACGGTTCATTCCGTTTTGGATGACCCGGTTCCATTCTTCTTTATTCTGGTAGGTCTTAGCTGCCTGACGGATGACATAGAGCATGTCATGGGCATTGTATACAGCAAAGGTAAATCCGTTACCATCTCCGTCGGGAGCGACGAAAGGCTGTACAGTATCTTTCAGACCACCGGTCTCTCTGACAAGCGGAACGGTACCGTAGCGCATAGCGATCATCTGAGCCAGTCCGCAGGGTTCACTCTGGGAAGGCATCAGGAGCACATCGGCACCGGCATACATCTTCTGTGCCAGGACAGAATCAAATGCCAGCTTGCAGGCAACCTTTCCGGGATAAGCTGCTGCGGTATTTCGGAACATCTCTTCATAGCGCTGTTCACCGACACCAAGAACGGCTATCTGGATATCTTCCTTGACCAGGTCACCAAGGACCGCAGCCACAAGGTCCAGTCCCTTATGATCCGCCAGACGGGAAACGATGATATACAGCGGTACATCAGCCTTCATATCCAGGCCCATCAGTTGCTGTACATCTGCCTTACATGCAGCTTTACCGGTAAGGTCCTCCTTGCTGAAGGCCTTGACCAGATTCGGATCGGTGGTGGGATCATTCTTGACGATATCGATACCGTTGATGATACCGGAAAGCTTCGCTGCTTCCATCCGCAGCATGGAGTCCATACGATGTCCATAGTAGGGATCCTGGATCTCCTTGGCATAGGTAGGGCTGACGGTGGTGACCCAGTCAGCGGCCTCGATACCGGTCTTCATATAGTTCACACAGTTATCAAAACGAAGATAGCCATCGGCATATTCGCTCCACTCCACACCCAGCACATACTCCACGATATCGGGAGAGAAACTTCCCTGATACTGGATGTTGTGGATAGTATAGACAGTACGGATGTCCTTATACAGATCGGCACCCTTGCGATAGAACTTGTTCAGGAAATAGGGGACCAGTCCGGTCTGCCAGTCATTGCAGTTGATGACATCCGGCTGAAAATCCACATAGGGAAGAATCTCCAGTAAAGCCTTGGAGAAAAAGGCAAAACGTTCTGCATCATCGAAATAGCCATAGTAGCCCTTTCGACCAAAGTAGAACTTATTATCCAACAGATAATACAGGATTCCGTTTGCTTCTGCCTGATAGATTCCGCAGTACTGCCTTCTCCAGGAAAGCGGTACCCAGATTTCCTTGACCAGAGTGGCGGTATCCTTCATATTCTGAGGGATATCCTGGTAGAACGGAATAACGACACGAACATCCGCTCCCTGCTTTTTCAGCGCAATGGGCAGTGCACCGGCTACATCGCCAAGTCCACCGGATTTTGCAAAGGGAACAGCCTCTGCGGCAGCATATAAAACTTTCATTCTCTTTTCTCCTTTTTTCTGTCGGAAAAAATTTTCTGTTGGAAAAATTTTCTGTCGGAAAAGTTTTCTGTTGGAAAAGTGTTGAGCTCTTGTTGATATAGAAGTATAGCTCATATTCCTGTATTAAGGAAAAAGCGACCGGGTCTGAGACCCGATCGCTGTATTTCTTCTATCAGGATCAAACGATGTTGCCCTTGCTGAGCAGGAAGGGACTCTTTTCCCAACCGTGCAGCTTGCGGCCTTCACGAATGACACAATCCTTATCGATGATAGCATAACCGATCTCGCAGTTAGATTCGATCTCAGAATCCTGCATGATGATGGAATTCTTAACAACAGCTCCCTTGTGGATATGAACACCACGGAAGATAACAGAATTCTCAACGGTTCCTTCGATGATACAGCCATCAGCGATCATGGAGTTGGAAACTTCACTGTCGTTGGTGTACAGAGAAGGAGCTTCGTCACGGATCTTGGTGAAGATCTCTTCGGGCTGATAGAACAGCTCGCTACGGGTCTCGCCATCCAGCAGACTCATGTTTGCAGCAAAGTAAGAAGCAACAGAGTCGATCTTGGTGCAGTGCTTGGTGGTCTCGTAACCGTAGATCTTCAGATCGTTCAGATGACGCTGAAGAACATCACGATGGAAGCTGTACAGATAGTGGCTTGCACACTCAGTGATCAGAGTCTCCAGAAGAGTTCTCTTCATAATGATCTGCTCGGTGGAACGGTTAACAACAGCATCACCGACCTCTGGATCGATAGCAACGTCGGTAACACGTCCGTCAGCATCCATAGTCATAACATTACCGATCTTGGATTCCTCATCCACATCGGTGATAGCACCCTGCTTGTAGATAATGGTGATATCAGCACCCTTCTCCTTGTGATAAGCCAGAGCGTCATCATAAGTCATGTTGATGATGCAGTTAGCGGTAGCCAGGATAACATATTCCTCGGTAGACTTGCTGATGAAGTTCTTAGCATTCAGAAGAGCTTCCATCTTGCCGCGGTATGCGATGTGCTGGCTGAAAGGAGGCAGGATATACAGACCGCCGTTCTTACGGGACAGATCCCACTCCTTACCATTTCCCAGATGGTCCATCAGGGACTGGTAGTTGTCACGGGTGATCATACCGACCTTGGTGATACCGGAGTTGACCATGTTGGAAAGAACAAAGTCAACGATACGATAACGTCCACCGAAGGGAACGGAGGAAGATGCACGCTTAGCGGTCAGAGAATGCATGGATTCATCATTCTGATACGCAAAAATAAGTCCAAGAGTATCTTTCATTCTATTGCCCTCCTATATTACAGACGGTCTTCAGCCAGCATCTCACCGGCCTTGACAGTAACGCCTTCGCCAACGGTCATGTTGTCGCCAAGGACAGCCATGTAACCGCTCATCTTACCGGGCTCAACAGTAGCCATAGCGACTTCCTTAGCAGCACCGACAGTAGCGTTCTTTCCAATGGTAACATTCTGACCAATGATGGAGTACTCGATCTTAGCGCCATCTTCGATCGTGGTTCCGGGAAGGATAACGGAATTCTTAACAACAGCACCGCGGCCGACATAGACACCGTTGGAGATAACAGAGTTCTCAACGTTACCATGGATACGGCAGCCCTCGGTGATCAGGGAGTTCTTAACCTTTGCATTGACGGAGATGTACTGAGGCATCTCGTTGGTGCTGCGGGCATAGATCTTCCAGGAAGCATCGTTCAGCTTGACAGGATTATTGATATCCAGAAGCTCCATGTTTGCATCCCACAGAGAATCCAGAGTTCCTACATCCTTCCAGTAGCCGTCAAACTCATAAGCGAACAGTTTTTCGCCGGCATCCAGCATGTTGGGGATGATGTTCTTACCAAAGTCGTTAGAGGAATTGGGATCAGCCTCATCCTGCTCCAGATACTGCTTCATCTTCTTCCAGTCGAAGACATAGATACCCATGGAAGCCTTGGTTGACTTGGGATGAGCGGGCTTCTCTTCGAACTCGTAGATGGAGTTGTCATCGTTGGTATTCAGGATACCGAAACGGGTTGCTTCCTCCAAAGTAACGTTCAGGACAGCGATGGTGCAGGCAGCATCCTTCTCCTCGGTAAACTCGATCATCTTGTTGTAATCCATCTTGTAGATATGGTCACCGGAAAGGACGACAACATACTCAGGATCATAACGCTCGATGAAAGCGATATTCTGGTAGATAGCGTTAGCGGTTCCCTTGTACCACTCACCAGCCTTACCCTTCTGGTAAGGAGGCAGAACGGCAACACCACCGTTGTTACGGTCAAGATCCCAGGGCTGACCGTTTCCGATGTAGCCATTCAGATCCAGCGGCATGTACTGGGTAAGGACACCAACTGTGTCGATACCGGAGTTAATACAGTTACTCAGCGGGAAATCGATAATACGATATTTTCCACCGAAGGGGATAGCAGGCTTGGCAACCTTCGTTGTCAGAACACCAAGACGGCTTCCCTGACCGCCAGCCAAGAGCATGGCAACAGCTTTTTTCTTTGTAGGCATAGCATCCTCCTAAAAAATATATCTTGCGTTTGTTAAAACACAGGAAATGCGGATTCAATATATAGAAGCTGCGAACTTATTCAAATATCGCCCCTTCTACTACTCGATCCAAAATTATTTTTTCGATTATAGCACAGTATTTTTCCACTCGTCAATCATTCTTTATGTAAGACGCACAATACAAATCCACTATTGACGCGTTCTCTATACACTATGCACAAATCCTTGAATGCATATTTATGCAACATGAAAATGTGTTTTGTCTAGTTATACAAGACCCTCTAGCTGGTTCGATAACGAAAGAAGACTTTTTGAAGCGGTGCGTCTAACGCGCAATGCTTCAAAAAGTCTTCTTTCGTTATCGTTATGTAGATGGGACCTTATTGGCCGATCATCTGAAGTAATTCTTCTTCGGTGATGATCTTAACGCCAAGTTCCTTTGCTTTCTTATTCTTGGAAGATCCGCTCTGGGAATCATTGTTGATCAGGTAGTTGGTATTCTTACTGACACTGCCTGCTACCTTGGCACCCATAGAGATCAGGGTCTCCTTGAGAGCATCTCTGTTTTCAAAGTGGTTCAAAGATCCGGTGACAACAAAGGTAAGACCGCTCAAGTCTATGCCGCCCTCTTCCTTTACCTGTTCCTCTTTGATCCTGACAAAGGAAAGGATCTTTCTGAGTTCCTCTTTGTTAGTGTCATGGGCAAAGAAGCGGGTAATACTCTCGGCCATGATCTCGCCGATACCATCCAGATCTGCATACCACTGGGCATCCTTGCTTAAGAGCACTTCGATATCCTGATGGGCTGCATCTGCCAGCACTCTGGCGTTGGCGGTACCGATACCGGGAATGCCGATGGCACTTAAGAGTCTGTAGAGTTCACAATCCTTACTTGCTTCAATGGCAGATAAAAGTTTCTCACAGGATCTCTCTCCGTATCCTTCCAGGGAAGCGATCTCTTCTCTATGCTCCTTCAGAAGGTACAGATCAGAGAAAGAATCCAGCCATCCTTTTTCCACCAGACGCTCGATGGTAGCGGTGGAAAGGCCATCGATATTCATGGCAGCACGGGATACATAATGTTCCAGTGCACGGATGATCTTTGCCGGACAGGAGGGCTCCGTACAGATCAGTTCCTGTACACCGTCATGGTCCACCACTTCCGTTCTTCCACCGCACCTGGGACAGAACGCAGGCACATCCAAAGGACCGGACTTAGTCAGGTTCTCGGAGATCTGGGGAATGATCATGTTGGCTTTGTAGACCTTGATCCGATCCCCGATCCTCAGCTTTAAGTCTCTTAAGTAACTGACGTTATGAAGGCTGGCTCTCTGGACCGTGGTACCTTCTAGCTCTACCGGTTCAAAGATCGCCACAGGGTTGATCAGTCCGGTTCTAGAGGTACTCCACTCCACGTCGATCAAAGTCGTTTCCGCATTTTCATCCTGCCATTTGAAGGCCATGGAATCTCTGGGAAACTTAGCCGTAAAGCCGGCTGCTCTGGATTCTGACAAAGAATCCATGGTCAGTACCAGACCATCGACAGGGAATGCCATAGAAGGAATGGAATCTGCAAAAGACTTTTCTGCATCTGCCACCATGCTACCTGTGACCATACGATATTCCACCGGAGTGAATCCCTGAGAAGCAAGCCACAGAAGCTGCTTTTCCTTGGAATCTTCAAAGGTATCTTCCGGAAGGTCCGATTCTACCAGGGTATAGGTTACGACCTCAACGTTGCGCTCTGCCGCGATACGGGAATCCAGCTGTCTCACAGAGCCGGAGCAGAGATTTCTGGGATTCTTATACTGTTCACCGGCGGGCAAAGAGGCATTGATCCTCTCAAACTCCTTATAGGAGATCAGCGCTTCTCCTCGAACGACCAGATGGCCTTCATAAGCGATCTTACCGGGTACACCCTTAAAGAATCTGGCATTATTGGTAATGACCTCACCGATCTCACCGTTGCCGCGGGTGGCTGCCTGAGTGAGTCTGCCTCCTTCATAGGTCAGAACAATGGTCAGGCCATCTAATTTCCAGGAAAACATTCCCTTATGCTCTCCTAAAAAAGAGGCCAGTGCTTCGATGTCCTTGGTCTTATCCAGCGATTTCATAGGACTCTGGTGACGTACCTTAGGTAAAGAACTGACTACCTCGTAGCCTACCTTCTGGGTAGGACTCTGGGCCAGGATGGTACCGGTCTTCTTTTCCAGGTCTAAGAGCTCATCGTACAGGAGATCGTACTCAAAGTTCGACATGATCTCCTTTTCACCCTGATAATAGGCATAGGCTGCCTCGTTCAGGGTGACGATCAGTTCCTTCATTCTCTCGAGATCGTTCATCTTATCTAATCCTCTATCTGATCCTTATCCGATCTTTTTCAGTTTCGCCAGCTTAGCAAAGAGCAATTTTTCTCCTACTTTATCAAACTTGACACGGACCTGATAGTCCGCATTGACAAACTTGACCTCGGTGACGGTTCCCTTGCCGAACTTCATATGGCTGACGATATCTCCCACATGGAGGACATCTCCCGATGCGGCAGAAGAAGTACTCTGGGATGCCATATTCTGGCTGGACGCCTTGGTTCCATAGGCGGCACTGACAGAAGCCGCGTAGCCCTTCATGCTGCCTGCTCCCTGAGAGACACCTCTTTGAGCCATGGCTCTGGAAAGGCGGTCACTTAGATCCTGCTTGGAACCGGAGGGAACGCCGTAAGCCTTACGTCCGTCGAAACGCACACCCTGCTTCGGTGCAGACTGATCACGATAACCTCCGAATCGACTGTTACCGAAGGACATATCCCCGTAGTAGTCATCGGGCTGGGTCCAATCGCCGCCCCATCTGGCGACTTCCACTTCTTCGATCTCCACGCCGTCTTTGGGCAGTTCCTTTAAGAAACGAGACTGCTTGGAGGACATGGTCTGTCCGTGGACATGACGTTCACTGGCCCAGGTCATGAACAGACGCTCTCTGGCTCTGGTAATACCTACGTAACAAAGGCGTCTTTCCTCCTGCATCTCATCTTCATCCTCCAGGCTCATATACCCGGGGAACAGACCATCTTCCATACCGGTCATAAAGACAACAGGAAATTCCAGTCCCTTCGCCGTATGCAGGGTCATCAAAGAGACATAATCGGAACCTTCTACCATATCATCGATGGCAGCTACCAATGCCAACTCATCCAGAAAGTCTGCTAAGGTAGCTTCTTCGTTTTCGGTTTCAAACTGGTTGGCACGGCCGATCAGTTCATCGATATTCTGTTTACGATCCTCGAACTTTACCGGATCGTCTGCTCTCAGATATTCTTCGTAATTGGTTGCCTTTAATATCTCATGGATCAGCTCCTCGATAGAAACCTCTTCCATCTTATCTCTTAGGTCGATCATCAGCTGAGAAAAGGCTGCCAACTTCTTAGCGCTTCTCTTCAGATCCGTGATCTCAAAGGCCATATCACAGGCTTCCACTAAGCCCCAGCCGCTCTCTACCGCAAACTCTCTGAGTCTTTCTACGGTCACATCACCGATACCTCTTGCCGGTACATTGATGATCCTCTCTCCGGCGACGATATCATGATCATTGGCGATCAGTCTGAGATAACACAAAAGGTCCTTGATCTCCTTACGCTGATAGAAGGGCGTACCTCCATAGAGCTTATAAGGAATGGTACCTCTTCCCAGTCTTTCTTCCAATGCACGAGACTGGGCATTGGTTCGATAGAGGATAGCAAAATCACTGAAGGGTCTTCCCTGTTCATTCAACTCACGGATGGTGGTAGCCACAAACATGGCTTCATCATTCTCGTTCATACTCTGTTTGACAAGGATATTCTCACCCTCAGGATTCTCTGTCCAAAGAGTCTTGGCTTTTCTCTCCTGATTATTGCGGATCACATGGTTTGCTGCATTCAGGATCTTGGAGGTGGAACGATAGTTCTTCTCCAGTCGGATGACCAGTGCATCCTTAAAGTCCTTTTCAAAGTCCAGGATATTGCGGATGTTGGCACCGCGGAAACGATAGATAGACTGATCGTCATCACCGACAACGCAGAGGTTGCGATGCTTGTTGGACAGCAGACGGATCAGCATATACTGGGCGGTATTGGTATCCTGATACTCATCCACCATGATATAGCGGAAGCGGTTCTGGAAATGCTCCAGCACATCGACATTCGTGCGGAACAGTTCGATGGTATTGTTGATGATATCATCAAAATCCATGGCCTGATTTTCCTTCAGGGTACGCTGATACTGTTCATAGACCAGGGCTACCTTCTTGCGGAACAGATCGTTGCTTCCTACCTTATCCCCGTAATGCTTGGGTCCCAGAAATTCATTCTTGGCATTGGAGATCTCCGTCAGGATCGCTCTGGGAGTAAACATCTTATCGGAAAGGTTCAGTTCCTTCATGATCCGGCGCACGACCGCCTTCTGATCGTCAGGGTCATAGATGGTAAAGTGCTTATCGTATCCCAGTCTGTCGGCATACTGTTTCAGGATACGGATGCAGGCAGAATGGAAGGTACAGATCCAGGCATCCTCCACGCCCTCGCCGCAAAGGGCGATGGCTCTTTCCCTCATTTCCTTGGCAGCCTTATTAGTAAAGGTGATCGCCAGGATATGCCAGGGCTGTACATTGTTTTCTTCGATCAGATAAGAAATGCGGTGGGTCAGGACTCTGGTCTTTCCGCTGCCTGCACCCGCCAGGATCAGCACAGGGCCTTCCGTCTGGAAGACTGCTCTTTGCTGCATCTCGTTTAATGTAGAATATTTATCGTTTGACATAATGCTCCTATTATCTTACGGACTAATGATCTTACGCTTTGACAGAGTAAGTCACTTCGTGGAGTCCTTCTCCCACCATATGTTCTTTGTCTGCACCAAAAGCTGCATAGACCGTTTCATCCGCACCGGGAAGCTCTGCCTTAGCACAGCATCCAAGGGGTACATTCAAGGTAACCGTGACATTCTCCCCTTCTAAGGTCCAATAGCTCTGCCAGGTACCGGCAGCAGACTTATACTCTGCTCTCATATAGCCCATTCTCTCATCAAAGTGAGGATGATAGTGGACCATCTTGAATCCGGGGATCTCTTCATCCGGTTCCAGACCGATGGCGTACTGCCAGATCCACTCAGCGATGGAACCATATGCATAGTGGTTCAAAGAATTCATGGTCAGGTCAGACAGACGACCATCCTCCAGGACAGAATTCCATCTCTCCCAGATAGTGGTAGCACCATTCTTGACCTCATAGAGCCAGCCGGGATACTCCTCGTTGAAGAGAAGATCATACGCCATCGTATTCTCGCCGATGCGGCTTAAAGTAGGACAGAGTTGAGGTGTACCCACAAAACCGGTCTTCAGTTTGCCATGGGAGAACTGGAGCAGTCTCTTCAGTCCTTCTTCTGACTTCTTAGGATCCACAGAGAGACCATGGACCAACGTCAGGATATGGGCTGTCTGGGTATCGATAGCGCATCGACCCGTAGGCGTAAAGTAGTTATTGCGGATATAGGCAAGGATAGCCTCTGCCTGCTTTTCGTAGAAGGCCTGATCCTCTTGTTTTCCAAGGACCCTGGCTGCCTTGGCAACCAGACGGGTACTGTACAGGTAGTAGACCTCTGCGATAAACCCTTCCGAGGTTCCACCCAAAACGATCTGCTTGGGATCCGGATGATCCAGTGCCAGCCAGTCACCGTAGTGGAATTTCTTCTCCCAGGTATGATCATTTTCTTCTTCGGTGGTCACATAGTCCACCCAGGCTTTCATACCGGCATAGTTCTTCTCCAAAACAGACTTGTCGCCGGAGAAGACATAGACCTTCCATGGAATGATGGTAGCTGCATCTGCCCAGGCACAGGCACTTCCCTTAAGTCCAAAGGAAGGGATCACATGGGGAACTTCACCGTTTCGAAGGAGCTGCTCCGTATACATATCATGGAGATACTTCGTGTAGAAAGCATAGGTATCCATCCAATAGGATGCGGTAGGACAGAATACCTCCGCATCACCGGTCCATCCCATACGCTCATCTCTCTGAGGACAATCGGTGGGAACATCCAGGAAGTTACCCTTCTGACCCCAGATAACGTTAGAAAGGAGCTGATTGATCAGGGGGTTTCCGGTGGTCATCTTACCGATCACATCCAGATCGGAGTGCAGGACCAGTGCGGTAAAGTCTTCCTTCTTCAGATCGGCAATACCTTCGACCTTGACATACCGATAGCCGAAGAAGGTAAACTTAGGCTGCAGAAGGATCTCCTCGCCTTTGGAGATATAAGTGTATTCTGCTTTAGCACTTCTAAGATTATCACGGAAGAAATTGCCCTCCTGCAGGATCTCTCCGAACTGCAGATAGACCTTTTCTCCCTTAGGCACGTTGACTTTTAAGGTGAAGCTTCCGGTCATATTCTGTCCCATATCCAGGACCATCTCACCCTTGTTCGTGGTGATCAGTTTTACCGGTTTTAATTCATCGATCACATAGACCGGCATACTGAGTCTGTCAGACAGGACCTTCTTGAACCGCTCTTCACTCTCTGTGGCGATCGCCGCAGGAACTGCCTCCACCTCGGGAAGGGTGTCGTCCACGATCTCACCGTCATAGATATTGGAGAAGGTCATATTGGAGCGCTTGACCATCCAGGTCTCATCGGTTCCGATGACCTCTTCTTCACCGTTTTCATAAAACAGGTGCAGTTCAGCGATCACGGAGAGCTTATCTCCAAAGTATCCCTTCAGATTCTTCAGATCAAAGCCAAAACGACCTTTGAACCATCCGTCACCCACACCGATGGAGATCACACCGGACTTCTCCAGAAGCTCCGTGACATCGTAGCTCTGTACCTGGAGCCAGCTGTTGTAGTTATTACAATAAGGAGTCATATACTCCTCATCGACTCTTTCCTCTCCGATATATGCTTCATAGACACCGGTTGCGGTAATGTACAGACTGGCCGTTTCCAGATCATCCCTTACAGCGATCTCCTTGGTAAAGATGGGCAGTCTCTTTGCGTCATCTTCATTATTGGGAGAACAGATAAACTTAGCCTGCCAGGGTTCATCCATCTTTCCGGTTTCAAAAAAGGAGATGCTACTCCGTGCATCTCCTTCTTCTGTCTTTGCTAAGATCTGATAGAAGTAACGAGTGCGCGGAGCAAGATCCATATCTGCCTTGAATCCCAGAGGATCCATGTCTGTCAGATATCCGCTGTCGTAGACCAACTCTTCCATAAATGGTTCCAAAGAGATGATCAACCTAAGGCTGGTGGGAACTCCCCCTTCCATTGCAAACTGAAATACAGGTTTATCCATTTTGAATCCGACAGGATTCGTCATATGATTGCATTTTAGTGAGAAGATCTTCATGGGGCACTCCTTACTTCTAAATATGAAATTGTCTTCTTTATTTCTTGTACTTCATGATATTGAGCTGATCGGTTCCGATAAGCACGAAGGTGTTACCGCGATAGATATCATTGAAGGATCCGTTTTCGTTGATAACCTTCAGACTGCCTACCTTGTCGTAAGCAAAGGAAATCCTCTTACGGAGGGGATAACCGTAGCGGCGACGATGCTCTTCTTTGCGCTTTGTATCCTCTTCCTTATGCTCTGCCTCCGGAGCTTCCTTTTCCGTCTTTCCTTCTTCCGCGATAGCTTCTACAGGAGCCTCAGTCTTGACCGCTGAATCTTCTAAAGCGACTGCCTCCTGAGTAGAAGCAGCAGTTACAGCCTCCTTAGCGGGAGCATCCTTCTTTTCCTCATTCTCCTCCAGCTGATCCGGTTCAATAGGAAGCACCAGCTGCTTTTTGGTAACAGGGTTCATACGAGGGAAGTCATCTCTTTCCATACGGCTCTCACCAAGAACAATGCTGATGTCAAAGGCCTCACGCATGGTCTCGGGAAGGATGTGATACAGATCCGGTGCATAGTCCTTATCCCAGTCTCTGGAATGGGTTCCTAAGGTCATCTCACACAGTTCTGCCTCAAATCCGCCATGGAGCAGTTTATCACGGATAAAGCGCTTTGCTTCCTCTGCGTCCTCAAATCCGTCACAGGAATAGTCCACCAGAACACCATCTTCAAAGGTCAGTCTGAGGTTATTAAACTCCACACCCTCGATGGTGGTATGGACCAGATGCAGAACACCGTTGGTCTCACTCTTCTGAGGGATCGTATACACACCGCCTGCGGGGAAAGAACCGGAAAGATTACCTGCCTGTGCCTTGGTCTCCTTGGCAGGATTCTTCAGCATACCCAGAGCAACCAGAAGATCGGTCTCGTTCTGTACTTCTTCACCCTGACCATTCATTTCCTTGCCGCCCTCCAGGTACAGGAAGCTGCCGCGGTCGATGGCATCACAGAAGGCCTTCAAAGAGCGCTCTGCATGGTGCTCTTTCAAAGAGAACTTCATCCAGTCCTCCATCTTCATGGCGTAGCCTTCTTCCTCTTTGTAAGAGGGAACGGTCAACGTAACCAGAGAAGTTCCTTCCATGGCACCGCTCTTACGATACGCGCTCATCTCCTCCAGGATATAGTCACGGTAGTTCTTACGTTTTTCTTCGGCTGCCCCCACACTGTAACGGCCGATGGGTCTGATGACCTTGCCGCCCTGATTACGAGTCTTGCGAAGCTCTTCCTGCATTTTGAAATAGGCATCCTCTTCAGGATTCACAATGCGGATCGCTCCGGCATAGGACTTAAGGACAGCCTTGTTATCTTTAATGATGGTTTCCGTAATGGCCACGTGCTTTTCCATATGGGCACGATCCAGATTGCGATATACATCTCCCTCGTGATCACGCAGTCCGACCTGGGACCAGCAAGCACTGCTGACCTTTCGGACAAAGGGAACATATCCCTTTGCTTCCAGTGCCAGGATCACTTCTCTGACCAGACGCTCCATACCCATGGGATAATCGATAGCAACCACATTGCGGACCATCTCGGGCTCATAGACATAATCTTCTCTGTTCTCTCCGTTATCACTGCGATCATAGTTGTTATAACGGCGATAGGGACGATTCATGGTATCCTTGACCATACCGGCAATAAAACCATCGGTCAGTTTCTCTGCGGTATTCTTAAGGACACTCTCATCTACGTCTCTTAACAGTTTCTGATATCCCTTTTCCTGTTCTCCCACCGGCAGTCCGAAGGCATAGAGATAATAGGGTTCTTCCAGGTTGTTTTCCTTAACTATCAGCGTATTGGTCTCGTCCAGAGGAGAGAAGGTCTCGTGGAACCTAAGTTCCTGCATGAGCTCAGCCTTCTTACTGATGTGTTCTCTCATAAGAGCGGAGAGCTGTTCTGCTCTGACCTGTCCGCGAGAGATCCTCTTATGCATCTCCAGATACAGTTCGATCTTGTCTGCCAGCAGGAAACGGCGATGCTTTAATGCATCCTCCGCACCCTTGACGAACTCTGCCGTAAACTGTGCCAGAACAGGACCGACGTCCCTTGCCTGGGTATTCATATAGGTGGTACCGGCAATATCAGAGGTATAGTGACCATCCAGCATAAAGCCATAGAGCGTGGTCATCTGCTCATCCATTTCCTTCAAAGCAGCGGTATGAAGAAACTCTTCATCTCTGGTCTCTTCCACCTTTAACAGGAACAGAAGATACTCTGCTGCCTTCTTGGAATAGCGCATCATACGCTCTCTGAAACCTTTATCCTGGCTGTCCTTGATCTCACTGCACTGCTTCTTCAGTGCTTCCTTATCTGCCTGATATCTGGACTCAGCCGGGCCATTTAAAAACTTATAATACTCTTCGTATGAGAACATGGTTCCTCCGATAGATCTATATAACATTCACACACAACTCGCACCACATCGTGGTGTATGTCTGTGTGTGGCTTGTAAATAAACGAAAAATGAGGCGTTACTTTTCAGTAACGCCTCATGAGCTGGGCATGAAGGATTCGAACCTACGAATGCTGGAGTCAGAGTCCAGTGCCTTACCGCTTGGCGAATGCCCAATGTCTCTTGTCGAGAACGATGATTATTATATCTCAACATGAGGCGTATGTCAACTCTATTTTGTAGATTTTTTTATCTTTTGTTCTTTTGCTTTTCGAGGTATGCTTTTTCCATTTCCGGAGTGACTCTGGGAACATGGATACTGATATCCTCCACCGGCTTAAATTCAACGGTATCAAAGCTGACAGCCGGCTTGACAATGTATTGCTGGTCCTTTTCTTTTCCCTGCCTGCGGATCTCTGTGGCGACATTGACACCGACACGGGACATGTTGAACTGAGCCATACTGATCTTATCCGACAGTTTCTGGCTTTCGCTCCCCTTAGCGGTTGCCTTCTTGCCATAGCCTTCGCTGACCTGCTCGTAGAGCTTCTGAGCTGCTTCCGTACCGATGTTGAACATACGGCACATGGTAACGAGACGATGATCCAGGCTTCTGGGGCCGGACTGGACCGCTTTAACGTTGGTCAGAGAAACATATGGACCCACAAACTTTCCATGGAGATAGAACTCGACGATGGCATAGGATTCCTGTCCCTGGATGTGATAGCCCTTCAATTCCTTCATGGCATCCAGAAGCGCTGCACAGTTGCCTTTTCGCATCTGGGTACGGATCTCACGATAATTGGCTACATATACTGCCGGCCACTCTTCTCTCTTGTTATACCAGACCTTCAGATCTTCATCATAGGGTCTTCCGGCATAGTAAGCACAGATAAAGTAGGGAACAGTCAGTAACAGTCCACATTCGATGAGCCAGAGGATCAACAAGATAACCCCCTTGACCGTTACTCCATTCACCGAGATCAGTCCATAGGGAAGGATCTTGCCAAGGGCGGATATAAGTGCCACGGGGTTGATCGCCCACTTAAAGATCTCACCTACCGGAAGGCGGAGGGAAACTACCTTGGAAAGCACTTCCTGGGAACCTTCTGTAAAGAATCCCTGTGCCATGGCAGCATAGACGCATCGACCCATATAGAATGTGACAAACAAAAGAGCCAGCGCGATCCACCGGACACTACGGGGATTTCGAAGTTTACCAAGGTGTACCAGAAAGGTCAGGAGATATCCGATCCCTGCCACTCTTAAGATAAGCATCAGAACGCGCAGGAACAGATTGGGAAGAAATCCCATGCAATAGACATAGATCGTCTCGATCAGGATCGATCCGACAAGTCCGACGATCACAAACAGACAGATTCCCCATACAGGCATGATACCCGAGGATCGATAGTTGCGATGCAGCATGTTTTTCCCTTCCTTTCCCTTCAGTCTATGTTCAGATCCAAGCAAATGAACGATATTTCATTTTACCACAGATCCCCATTTCTTGCAACTTTTACGGGGTTTCGGGAGTGGTCTTCGTCCCCTCTTCACGGGGTGTTCTCAGTCTGGAAAAGAAGCTCTGGAGTACTTCTTTGCTCTCTTCTTCCAGCACCCCTTTGGTCACATAGCAGTGATGATTGAACCTGGGTTCCTCCGGAAGATTCAGGATCGATCCGCAGCATCCCGCTTTGGGATTCATGGCTCCGATCACCAGGGTCGGGATCCTGGACTGGACAATGGCACCGGCGCACATGGGACAGGGTTCCAGAGAGACATACATGGTACATTCCTCCAAACGCCAGTCACCCATAAACTCGGCCGCCTGCTGGATCGCTTCGAT
>JAZUIK010000186.1:0-4428 GCA_045642205.1 Bianqueaceae bacterium | reverse complement strand
TCATCGAAGATGCCGGTTTCACCGATGCCTTCGAACAGATCGCTTACAACATGAAAGCTCTCTATCACCTTCCTGCGTTCCCCATGCTCCATCTGCACGATCTGAGAGTCAAGGCCAACTACCACTACTCTCTGCATGACTGTACACCCATCAAGGCCGTCTCCCATGCATCCAAGCCGATCCTGTTTATCCACGGAGATCAGGACGACTTCGTTCCATTCTCCATGCAGCAGCCCCTATACGAGGCCTGTTCCTCCGAAAAGGATCTGCTCATCGTCCAGGGCGCTGCCCATGTCCAGTCCGTCTATACCGATCCTGAAGCCTACTTTGGCAAGATCGACGAGTTCACCGGTAAGTATATGGACTGATCCACCACTTAAAAATCAGAATATAAAAGATCCCGGAGCTTCCTTTGTAAGGCATTTGCGTCAGCAACCGACTTACAAAGGATCTCCGGGATCTTTTTATTTTCGTTTATTATTTGTGGATCAGTTCATATACTACCAGGGCCAGGTGACGATTATCAGGGCTCCAGGAATTGACATTGATGGATCCCTGTCCTCCGAAGAAACGAAGGACTGTATGGGGATCGGAACCATCGGCGTTCATGATACCGATCTTGCAGTACAGGTTAGGAAGATGTTCATCCGGATCCAATCCATCCTTACTGAAGGTAAGGAAAGCGACCTTCTCTCCGTTGGGAGAGATATGACCGAACCAGTTGTTCTCTTCTGTATGGGTCATCTGGGTAACTTCAGAACCATCTCTTCTCATACGGAAGACCTGCATGTAGCCGTTTCTGGTAGAGCAATACCAGATGTATTCACCATCCGGAGAATACTCACAGCCATCGTTGTATCCCACCTGATCGGTCAGGCGCTCCTCTTCTCCGCCTTCTGTGGAGATGCGGAATACATCCACCGCAAAGGGACTGGTGTAATCCGTTCTTTCCGTACCGTCATAGTTTCTGAAAGCACAGTAGCAAAGTTCGTTATTGACGGACCATCCATGAAGATAACTGGGACCCATGGAGGTGATCTGTCTGGCTTCTCCGCCTTCGATGGGGGAGATAAAGATCTGGGAAGGATTTTCCGCACTGACGGCAATCATGGTTCCGTCAGGAGAGAGCACATGGTCATTGTTGCAGTCCTTACAACTCATCTTGATCTCCTCGATGGCATCGGTGGAGATGGAGTATTTATAGATAGAACCGTGATCGTTGTAATACAGAAGATCCGGATTCTGCTGATGCCAGTTGGGAGCTTCCATGGTATGGTCAAACTCATGGAGTTTCCTGAGTTCTCCTGTCTCCGTATCTAAAATGCACAGATAACTCTTGGACTTTCCGTGACTCCAGCAGTTTCTCTTTACTTTACCGATCGCCTTTTCGATGTCACTGATAAAGTCATCGCTCATGGCGCTGTCTTGGTCGATGAGCTGAATGATCTCCTGGGCACGGGCAAACTGGAAGCAGGAATCTGTATCTAGCAATCCCTCTCCCACGATGGTCTCCGTCAGGCCCTCTTCCGTTTCCTTCATATCCTTGTAATGGACAGAGCGGATCTGCTCACCTTTTCTCCAGAGGAACTCCTCCGGATCGATGCCGGCATAAAGAAGCCAGCCAAGATCAGGCTGTGCTCCCACTTCCTTGCCGCACAGTTCCAGGAAACGATCATATTCCTTTCCGGCTTCCTTAGCATTATGGAGCAGGAACTCGATGCCTTCTTCCTTCAGGATCGCTGCCGCCTTTTTACAGTTTTCTGCCGCAAGAGTGAACTGTTCTTCACTTTTATACTCCGGAGCGTTCATAACGATCTGGGTGATCCCCACCTGCTTGCAAAGGCGGATAAACTCCGGTGCATCCTTTACCATATCCTCCGTAAAGGCATGGCAGGAGTTCACCTTCAGGCCATAAGCCTTCATCATCCCGGCATTTTCCAGAAGCTGTGCTTCATCCCACGCATGCTCCTTCAGGAAATCGTTGGTGATCTCACCGACCATCAGACAAGGCTCCAGATAACGGATCCCTGCTTTAGAGATCCTTTCCATGAAGGCTTTCTTATCCTTGTTGAATACCGGGTTGACCCCAAAAAGCTGTACACCAAAACGCATGATCTTTCTCCCTGGTAAATCGCTGGCTGTTGTTACTGATCGTTCTCTCAACAAAAAATCTGAGCATCAACAAACATGCTCAGATTATTGATCCATTTGAGTGTATCACTCCATGCGCAAGCACGACAATGGACATATGTATTCTGTTTTGTAGGATTGTCATCCGATATGACAATTACTTCGTTCCAAACATGAGCTCTGCCAGATGGACTGCATTCTTTCCGGCAGCCTTCAGGCCGGTGGTACAGGTATTGCAGTAACAGACCACTCTGTCTGTCGTGATCTTTTCTGCATACTTTTTCAGATAGGCAAGCTGCTCTTCTTCATCCATCACCGTCACATGTTCCGGAAAGACCGTAGAGAAATACTCCGGCGCATGGATCTTGGAATCAGAAGATGCATCTCTCAGAAGAAAACGTCCGTCATAGCGGCAGTTCTCCCTGTTATCCGGCAGTTCCACGATCTCGGCATTCATCCTTTTCAGACATTTTCTAACAGCGTCCTGAATGTTTCTGTTATCCTTCGCTCTGAAACAATCCTGCAGGGTGATCTTCTCTCCCTTCAGATCCGGCCAGGGAAACGAATCGTCATCACACAGCAGTTCAAAGATATTCAATTCCTTTACCGGAACCTCTGTTTTCTCTCCGCCTCTCTCCCTTACCATCAAGGCACAGCTCATACAGATCGTGACAGCCGTCTTATCCATATCGAAGGTGCTCGCATTAAAGTGGCAGCATTCCATCAGTTCTGCGCCATAACGCTCCACCATATAGTCATCGACCAGCGGAGCCGTATCCGGAAAAAACTTCGGAAAATTACAGCTGGGCCAATATAAATATTCCATGATAAACCTCCAGATCCCATGGTTTCATATCCATCATATATACCGATCGTTCCCCGTTCCAGTGAAATTCAACGAAAATCCAGAATATTCCATTTTCCCATTGACTATCGCTTCCGAAAAAACTACAATGAATGCGTTGCCTTCCATCTCACAAAGATGGAAATTGCTCACCTCGGTTTAGTAAGACTCCCCGTTTTGTCTTATGAACCACTTCAGCCGGTTGCAGTTACTAACGTACTCAGCCGGTCTTTTTTTGTCCATTTTTACTCGCAGCGCTCTTGATCCTTCCTTTGGATCGCCTCTCGCATACGTTCCAGACCTGTCTTGATAATGCTCCTTGGCATTGCCAGGTTCAGACGGATGTAGCCCTTGGCATTACCTACAAACAGCGCATCGCCGCCTTCCAGCAGTACACCTGCCTTGTTGGCAAAAAAGTCCGGAAGGTCCTCCACATCCGGCAGACATTCCTTCATGTTGACCCAGGCAAGATAGGTTGCCTCCGAATCACCCATGACTGCTTTGGGCAGGTACTCTTTCAGGAACTCTTTGACAAAGCGGAAGTTTTCATCCAGATAGAGTTTCATCTCTTCCAGCCAATCCCCGCATTCCTCATAAGCTGCCTGATGAGCCGCTACAGAAATGGGATTCAAAAAGCCGCAGATCTTGTCACGTTCCTTGAACTCTTCTCTGGTAGCTTCATCACGGATAATGATATCGGAAAGCATTAAGCCTGCCATGTTGAAGGTCTTGCTGGCAGACATGCAGGTGATTAGCTTAGTATAATCGGGCATGATCTTTCCCATGGGGATATGCTTCATGCCGCTACGGACGATATCACAGTGGATCTCATCGGAAATGATCCACAGATTGTTCTTTTCCACGATCTCAGCGATCTTTCGCAGTTCTTCCTCCGTCCAGATCCTGCCGGAAGGATTGTGAGGATTACACCAGATGACAAGTTTCATCTTGGGATCCGCTGCCTTGGCAGCAAAGTCTTCAAAATCCAGACTGAAGTTTCCCTTCTCGTCTACCTTCAGATCAGAACGTACCAACTCTACATGATTGTATTCTGCTGTATGCTGGAAATATCCGTAACCGGGTGCATTGATCAGCACCTTTTCATTGCCATTCACCAGACTTTCACAGAGCTGATACAATGCCGGAATAATTCCGGGAGAAAAGCAAAGCTCTTCCTTCGGAAATGTCCAGTCATACCGATCCTTGCACCACTTGGAGAATGCATTGTAATAGTCATCGGTAAACATACCGGTATAACCGAAGATCCTTTTATCGATCCTGTCCTTCATGGCATCGCAGATGGGCTCGGGCGTTGCAAACTCCATGTCGGCAACCCACATTCTTACGAACTCTTCATCCTTATAGGGGAACACCTTCTCCGGCCCTGCATGAAAGATATAGCCTCGGAATCCATCCGTATTTAAGGCATTTGTATTTCGGCGATCAATGATCTC
>JAZUIK010000185.1:0-2003 GCA_045642205.1 Bianqueaceae bacterium | reverse complement strand
CGTCGCTTCCACCATCTGGATGATCTGACCGCAGATGGCGCACCTGTAAAGTTTCACGGTATTTTTCATTTTTTCTCTGGTACCGGTATTTGGTTGCGTACCGGTATTTGGTTGCGTACCGGCATTTGGTTGCATACCGTTATTTGTTTGAGTATTCATTTCTTTTCCTCGTATTATAGAGTAGTAGTGTTTATAGACCCTCTCCAAGGTCTGTGTGCTATACTGCTGAAGATGCTGTGGATTGGTATTATTTTCCTACCGCATTGACGGTTCAAGAAAGGCTCCAACCACAGCCTCTTTGCTCTAGTGTTAATCAGTTAGATACCGCATGACGGTTTATGTAGAACGAGGTTACATCTATCAGAGAGCCCTGTGGATCAACAGCAGCATCAATTAATCTTAAGGAGGTTTCTCTGATGATCTATGTCGGTATTGATGTCGCCAAAGACAAGCATGACTGCTGTATCCTTGGTTCAGATGGTGAGATCCTGTTCTCACCCTTTTCCTTTCCCAACAACTGGCAGGGCTTCGATGAGCTCTATGAGAAGATCGGTTCTTTGACCAGTGATCTGTCCAAAGTAAAAGTAGGACTCGAGGCTACCGGTCACTACTCACTCAATCTTCTGCACTCGCTCCTCGATAACGGGCTCGCCTGCTTTGTTATCAATCCGCTACATACTAATCTTTACAGAAAAGGTCAGAGCCTTAGAAAGACGAAAACGGATAAAGTCGACGCTGCTTCGATTGCTATGATGTTATTGACCGATAGGACCCTCAAGCCCTACTCAAACACATCATACCACAACGAAGAGCTAAAGTCTCTCACTAGATACCGTTTCGATAAAGTTCAGGAACGAGCAAAGTTGAAAACTTCCGTCTCCAGACTTGTCAGCATTCTTTTTCCAGAACTGGAGAAGCTCGTTCCCACTCTCCATATGGTCTCTGTCTACGCCCTTCTTTCTGAATTTCCCAGTGCCTCATCCATCGCCGGTGCTCATCTGACAAGACTGACAAATCTTCTCTATACAGCTTCCAAAGGACGTTATGGCCGAGACAAGGCTATTGTCATCCGGGATGCTGCCAGATGTTCTGTCGGCACATATCTACCGGCTAAATCCTTGGAATTAAAGCATACCATCCATCTGATCGATATCCTTTCTTCTGAAATCTCTGAAATCGAAGCTGCCATCGACGAGATCATGGCCACTCTGAATTCACCGATCACCACGATTCCCGGTATCAAGAATCGCATGGGAGCCATGATCCTTGCCGAACTCGGTGACATCTCTCGTTTCGATAATCCAGATCAGATCCTTGCTTACGCAGGGCTTTCTCCGTCTACCTACCAGTCAGGGCAGCTGACTTCCTCTTATGCTCACATGGAGAAAAGGGGCTCCAGATACTTGCGATATGCGTTATTTAATGCCACGAAGTTCGTCTGCCATTGGGAACCTGGCTTCAATGCCTACCTTTCAAAGAAACAGTCTGAAGGAAAACATTATTACGTTGCCGTTTCACATGCCTGCAAGAGGCTTGTCCGACTTATCTATCGAATGCAGTTGACGGGAGAACCCTTCAGGACAGCCTGATTCTCATCTTTTGATCTTTTCTGTGAGAGCACCCTTTCGGATGCTCTTATTGTCATGCAGTTTTCAAGGTGCTGATCTATTCATACATCTAATGATGTTTGAATCGTTTGGGGCTTGACTTTTAATAGTTAGTCTTTCTTTCTAATCCTTGTTTGATACAGTGTTTGGTTTTCGCTTGGTTTTACTCTTGGGTCTGACGTGGTTCGTCTTCCCTTCCGGACGATTGCAACATAACAGATCCCGGTTTCCAAAGACAACACATGCATTTCCAAAGTGATCGGAACATCATCCTAATTCAGACGTGATTGGAAAGTTTGGTGGAAAATATGGAATTAAGGCAATTGATAGGAAACATCTGCTTAGGCGTCGAAAGGGATGAGGAGCCCTGGGTGTTTGTGACGGGTGTGCTTTGTG
>JAZUIK010000184.1:0-8810 GCA_045642205.1 Bianqueaceae bacterium | reverse complement strand
AAGTTCTTGGGCATGCCGATGGACATCAGGAAGCTCTGCAGTGCCTTGATACCGGCCTTAGCGGTTCTCTCGGGATGCTCGAAGTCCATAGCGCTGCCCCAGACACGGTTAGCAATCTTGGCAAAACGCATGACATCATGGTTCATGTTGTAGGTGAAGACAGCGGGCATGACTACTGCCAGACCGGCACCGTGTGCACAGTCATACAGTGCAGACAGCTCATGCTCGATATTGTGGCTGGTCCAGTCCTGAGAACGGCCTACACCACAGGAGTTATTGTGTGCCATCATACCGGCCCACATAATGTTGGCTCTTGCCTGATAATCGTCGGGATTCTCGATGACCTTGGGAGTCTCATTGACCATTGCCATGATCAGGGCCTCGATCATACGATCGGTAACCTCCACATCCTTGGTGTTGGTCAGATAACGCTCATACAGATGGGCGATGATATCGGTAGCACCGCAGGCAGTCTGATAAGCGGGCAGGGTCTGGGTCAGTGCGGGATTCAGGATGGAGAACTTGGGACGATAAGCCTCTCCGCTGGCACCACGCTTGATCATGCCTTCCTCCTTGGTGATAACGGAGTCGGGAGATCCCTCGGAACCGGCTGCAGCGATGGTCAGGACAGTACCGATGGGCAGAGCCTCGGTAACGGACTTACCCTCGTAGAAATCCCAGAAGTCACCGTCATAGACAGCACCGGCTGCGATGGCCTTAGCAGAGTCGATGGCACTTCCGCCGCCTACTGCCAGGATAAAATCGATACCGTTCTTACGGCAGATGTCGATACCCTCATAAACAAGACCGCTGCGGGGGTTGGGTTTAACACCGCCCAGTTCCATATATTCGATGCCTTCCTTGGTAAGGGAAGCCTTTACGCGGTCCAGAAGACCGGAGCGGATAACGGAACCGCCGCCGAAGTGAAGAAGGACCTTGCTGCCGCCAAAACGCTTAACGAGAGCACCGGCCTGTTCTTCGGAATTCTCACCGAAAGCAAAATAGGTGGGTGCATAGAAAGTAAAATTATTCATGTCGTACTCCTTATGATCAACAGAAAAATGAACGATCTCAGTATACCATAGAATTCGATTGCATCCAAAGGAATGGGGCAGAATTCACAGAATAGCCATTTTCTCACTCAAAAAGCCCCAAAGGAAGATCAGGGCAAGATATGCCGCATTATTTCACTGATCCGGCTATGTTTCTGCGTGATCCTTCCCTGTATACTCATAGTATCCTCATCCATACAGTCATATCCAAGTGAACAGACATTTCGTCTGAGAAAGGAGCATAAGCCATGGCAAATATTTCCAGCGGCATCATGGGTGATAGCAATCTGCTGAACCTGAAAGCCATTCCACTGAATATGGTCCGCCCGGAGGTCATGGGATTCATGGTCAACGGCGAGGGCATCGCTCAGGCCTTCCAGACCGTGCGTGACCAGGTCATCTTCACCAACAAAAGGGTCTTCGTCGTCAATGTACAGGGAATGACCGGAAAGAAAGTCTCCTACTTCTCTTATCCTTATTCTAAGGTCCAGTACTACGGAGTAGAGACGGCAGGTCTTCTGGACATCGACAGCGAACTGGTCCTTGCCTTCAGCAACGGAACAAAGCTGCAGTTCGATTTTCGTACCCAGGTCGATATGCAATCCATCTGCGCTCTGATTTCCAACTATGTGCTGTAAGGTTTCCGGCCCTGTGATCGGGCTATAAGGAGCGTCGAAGTGTAGAGTACGAAAACAGATCATACAAAGGCGGTTTCGACGTCTCCCATTCGTACTCTGTGAAAGCTGAAAAAAGAGAATATCAGACAAAAAAGAACCCACCCTTCACATATCGTTATCAGAAAGAAATGGTAGATCGATATACGAAAGGATGGGTTTTCTGCTTAAAGATCATCCGCGGCGCTGAGTCAGTTCCTGGTCCAGCAAGGTGTATTCCTGGTCCAGCTGAGAAGACATGCGGGTGAGTTCATCCGAAGCCTTCTTGATGGTATCCATATCCCATTTGATGGCCTTTTCCAGCTGGCGCATTTCTTTCCCCATGGCATAGTTCACATAGCCTTCTATGAGGAAGCCTGCGGAAACAAGAAGGACACTGATCACTGTGATGATCGTGGAAAAGGGAGCAGGCGCCTGGGTAGTGATGACACCGTAGATAAGGATCGGCAGGACCGTATAGAGGAAAGTGGCCAGTAAGATGAGTCCGATGCCCACATACATGAGGGGCTGGATGTTGCTCTCTTTCTTCACGTCCAGAGGATTTTCATCCAGGGTCTTCTCCAGATTTTTCAGATATTCTCCTACCGCCTTGCCGTCATCATCCATGATCTTTTCCTGGATCATGGAGATGGTGTTATTGAGCATCTGATCGGTGTGGATCAAAAGTCGGATGGCCTTCAGGGACAGGTCCTTCGGAAGGGTATCCAGAAGAGGATAGAACCGATCTTCCATGATGTGGAATTCCTTGGGAAGATTTCCCTTAACAGTATATTCCTGCAAAGAGACCACGTGAGCAAAGAAGGCAGGGACCAGAGCAGGAATGGAAGAGTCCTGGGCGGAGGATCCTTCCGATCCACTTCTTGTTTTGGCTTTGAGAGAAGCATCATGGATGGCTCTCTTTAATAGAGCGGGCTGTCCCTCCTGATAGGTAGCATAAAGCGTACTGAAAAGAGCAGCGGCTTCTTCCTCGGGGGACAAAGTGTCCATGGTTTCCATAGGATCAGCATTCTGAAGAGGAACGGGATTTTCCTTAGTTACTGACTTAGCGATGGTCCATTCCACGAAGTGGCCCTCGCCGGTAGAATGGCCGTCATGGTCCACATCCTCGAAGGAGATCTCCCGAAGATAAGGGGAGGCATCTTCGATCCTTTCACCATTGATCCGGATGTCTTCCAGGATCAGGTGCTTAACGGAACTCTTTAGATACGGATCAAAGATCTCCTTGACACCTTTTTCATCGTGGATCAGGATCGACTTGGGACCCGTGCAGGCAAGGTAGGAGTAGGGATACTGATCCTTATGCAGGGTCAGATCGATATTTTTAAGGGTTACCTCCCCGATGTCGGAACCGAATTCAAAGCCCGCAAAGGTACCTCGGATGGGATCGGATTCCATGTAGTCATTCAGGGTATCGATGGGCTGATCCAGATCGATGGTGATATTCTCAAAATACAGATGGTCACAAGAACCGATGCCGCCCTTTTCAGGCAGTTCGCCCAGATAATAAGGAGGCGTCTGATAATACAACTTGAAAGTATTGATGCCTCTGACATTGCGGATCACAGCATTATATAATCCGCAATCCAACTTGGATCCGTCATCATAGAAATACATGCCCGGCTCGATGCGCATAGCCTTGTAGGGACTGTCCTTGGATAATGTCAGGTTCTCGCACAGCACACGGTCCATGGGACCAAAGTTGACGGAGGAGTTTTGCCAGTCGTACATGTTGAGTGCCACCAGGTCATCGCCCACCTGTCCATGGATATCCCGAAGGATCAGGTCACTGCTCTGACCGTTCAGATGGAGTCCGTCGGCGTAGCAGCTCTCAAAGGTGATACTCTGAAAAAGAGCACGGGAAAGAGCGCCGGTCTGGACGGCAAAGCCTGCAGTATGGGCAAAGGTCACATCCCGGATGATCAGGTCTTCCATGTTATTGAAGAAAAAGCAGGTGGAGACACCAAAGAAGGAACGTTCCTGATCATACATGCCGGTCTTTCCATATCCCGCACGCTCAGAACGAGACTCTTCGTAGCGGCCGCCGATAATAGAGATGGTATGATCCGGTTCATAAGCGTTCTTGTCGGGTGCCTTCTCTCGCTGAGACGAAATGGCCTCATGGGTTCCGTCTATAGTATGCTCGTTGCGGAACATAAGGACTTTAGTATCCTTCGTCAGACGGATCACCGCCTCCGGGTCTGCCTTGATATGGCAGTTGGAAGAGAGGATCACTGTGTCATCCAGCAGATAGGGAGTATCTGACTTCGGAATGTAGACGGCTTTGTTTTCCAACAGCGCCGTCTGCAGTGCCAGGGTCCAGATCCCGTCACGGACCAGAGACCGGTAGGCATGGATGTTGACGTATTCGTCATCTTTTGGAAGCTGCCTTAGCAGCTCCTGCTCCACCTGAAACAGGTAGCTTTCTATTTCTTTTTGATTCATATTTGTCACATTTAGTGTCAGAGCAGATCTGTGCTAAAAACAACATCTGTTGGTTTTGACATATCTGTTGCCGGCATATTTGCGTTATTTCAGCAGGGCCTGTATATCATAACACATTCCAAATCACAAAAGTTGAATATATTCCGTGTAATTACCATGTATCTTTTCGGGAAACGATATCGTAATGTAAGGATGACTAATCTGTAAGGAGACCGACCATGAAACTGAATTATTCACATATTGCTTTTCAGGTGAAGGACATGGATGCCATGATCCGCTTTTACTGCGATGGACTGGGAATGAAGACGGCATTTCTGATGACCTCGGATGATACGGTATTGTATGCCGAGGAACAGGAGGAAGAGCCGGATGAGATCGCAAAAAAGTTTATCGAAGCTGCGAAAAAGACGCCCGGAAGAAAGCTGATCCGCTATATCGAGATCGCTCCCGGCCAGTTTCTGGAACTGTTCTATACCTATGGGCCACTGGAGGATGCAGGAGATCCTTCACCCCGATACGGATATCAGCACCTGTCTTTGCAGGTGGAAGATATCGAGGCTGCTTACAGGGAACTGGAAGCAAAGGGGATCCGGCCGGATACACAGATCCAGCAGGGACCGGACTATACAAAGCAGTTCTGGATCCATGATCCCGAAGGAAATAAGATCGAACTGATGGAATACACAGAGAGATCTTTCCAGGTGGTGGGAAATCCTCGCAATGAAAACAGACTTAAGGTAGAAGAGGCAGTTCGCGGTGAGGAACGGAACCATCCTGAAGAAAATGAACCTTCCGACAGAGAATCATTTCAGAAGAAGACTCCTCTGGATATAGGAATCAACACCATGAGCTTGACCAGATTGCTCCAGAGCGATCTGGAAGGAACCGTCAGAAAACTGAGTGAAAACGGCTGTACCAACCTGGAGCCTATGACGGATTGGGGTGCCAAAGAGGAAACGATCGCCTTCTTTTCTCAGTTCACCGGTCCTAATGCCGGTTGGAATCCTGATGTGATGCCCGAGAGACTGGCCATCTTGAAACGCTATGGAATGAAGGTCAGAGGCATGTTCATCTTCGATGAGTGCATCATGGAACAGGCCAGCGATCTGGGTAAGCATTGCGCTGAGATCGGCGTGGAATATGTGGTCTTTTCGTTCCTTCATTTTGATGGAGTGGAGGATGTCTACGGAAAGATCTGCATGATCAAAGAACTCTCGAAGATCCTTGCACCCTACGGTGTCAAAGTCCTGATCCATAACCATGAGAACGATTTTGACAGGATGGTCGATAAGGACGGCATGGAAAAACACATCGTGGAGATCTTTGTCGAAAATACCACCAGAGACGAACTCATGCTGGAGGTCGACGTGGGCTGGGTCCATTATGCCGGTATCGATGTGGCAGAATTCGTGTCCCAACATATTGACCGCATCCATGTTCTGCATCTGAAGGACATTCACAGCAATTACAGAAATATGCATCACGATACGGTCAGTGTGGCCTGTGGAGAGGGCGTAGTGGATTTTAAAGCCATCTTTGCTGTGATCCCTGAAAAGGAAAAACAGAGGATCCGTCTGGTCCTGGACCAGGATTCCTCCCTGGGAGATATTTTGGAAGACCAGATCAGATCTCTTCACTATTTTTCATAAAGGTTTGTGACACTTGGTGCCAGACCTCAAGTGTAGCCAGTATCAGCTTGTACCACTTGTCTCTGACCCAAGTGGCACCAAATGCACACTTTTGCTCTGACACCATTTGTGTTATGATACTTGAAAATGAACCCATTGGAGGACTGGCGATGGATTATCAACAGGTACTTGAAAACGCAAAAAAGAATATCGGACCGAACTGTAAGGTGTGTCCCGTCTGCAACGGACTGGGCTGCGGCCATCTGATGCCGGGCCCCGGTTCCAAAGCACCGGGAAATGGCGCTAACGACAATTACAATGCATGGAAAAAGATCCGACTGAATATGGACACGATCGCAGAGAGCTCTGAGGTGGATACCACCACTGAGTTTCTGGGAAGAAATTTCTCTCTTCCGCTGATGACGGCGCCCATCGGATCCATCCGTCTGCAGTACAATCCTACGGATGATGTAGCGGATTTCAACGAGAAGTGCATGGCAGCCTGCGAGACAAGAGGCATCATGCATGCTTTCGGCAACGGTCTGGAAGAGAGAGTATGGCATGCTGCCATCGCTTCCGGAAGAGATCATGGCAATAACGGTATCCCTGTTTTTAATCCCGATACCCAGGATGGCATCAAGAAACTCATGGATCTGTATAACGAAGGCATCAAGCCGGAAGCCATGAGTATCGTTGTGGACAGCGCCGGACTGCCCCATCTGAAAAAGCTCAGCGGCAAGGGTGGCGGTACCAAGACCATCCAGCAGCTCCGCGAACTGAAGGAGTACTTCGGTACACCTATGATCATCAAGGGCATCATGTCTGCCAAGGGAGCGATCAAGGCAGTGGAAGCCGGCGCGGATGCGATCATCGTATCCAACCATGGCGGCCGTGTACTTTCCGATACCCCCGGCACCGCCGAGGTGCTTCCGGAGATCGTGGATGCAGTCAAGGGAAAGACAAAGATCATGGTGGATGGCGGTATCCGTTCCGGTCTGGATGTCTTTAAGGCTCTGGCCATCGGTGCCGACATGTGCCTCATCTGCCGTCCTGTACTGATCTCCTACTATGGCGGCGGACAGGAAGGGATCGAGTGCTACATCGATAAGATCCGTACCGAACTCAGCGACACCATGTATATGTGCGGCGCCAGAAAGATCAGTGATATCGACCGCAGCATGATCAGATTTTAAGGAGTAGATTAAGAATGGAATTCAGACCTTTAAGAAGAACCAATAATGCCATTTCCGAAGAGGCAGCCAAGGACCTTCTGCAGAATGAAAAGCGAGCTGTTCTTGCCATGAACGGAGAGGGCGGATATCCTTATGCCGTTCCCATCGATTATTATTACGACCGTGACCAGAACAAGATCTATTTCCACGGAGCGAAGCAGGGACAGAAGTTTGACTGCCTCAGCAAAGATGATAAAGTCTGTTTCACTGTCTACGGCAATGAGCGTCATGTGGAGGATGACTGGGCACCTCTTCTTCAGAGTACCATCGTCTTTGGCCGCTGCCATATGCTGGAGACCAATGAGGAGACCCTGGATCTTGTTCGTGTGCTGGCAAGACGATACTACCCTGTATCGGAAACTACGGAGGCAGATATCGAAAAGGAGATCTCAGGCGCCGCCAGTCGTGTCCAGATCTTTGAGATCGAGATCGAGCATCTTTGCGGAAAGCAGATCAAGGAAAAGTAAAAGAAACCGATAGATAATACAAAAGCGAGAGCCACATCTGAGAGACTCTCGCTTTTTTGTTTCAAAATTCTATTCATTCGATCACCACGGAGCGGATGATCACATCGTCTAAAGGACAATGATATGTGAATCCGGAGGCTTCATCCAGACAGGTCTGGACCGGTGTCTTATCCAGAGCATCCACCGAACTGAATCCATCCATGACCTCACCGATCACGGTGAAGTTTCCGTTTAAACGTTCTGTAGGATTCAGACTGATGAAGAACTGGCATCCGGAAGCATGATCCGCATCACCGGCCATAGCCACCGTACCTCGTTTGAACTTTAATGCATGGTTTGCCGGATTGGTCTTGAATTCCGGTTCCACCATCACATCGATCTCAGAGTCTTTTCCATCAAAGAAGAGGGGCTGGATCACAAAGCCGGGTTCCAGGCTCTCCAGACGGATGTTATGGAACTTCCCCATGGTGATGACTTCTTGAAGGCGAGCAATCGCAACGGGAGCCAGATCCGGCCAGAGTTTGATGGTGATAGGTTCCGGAAAAAGGGACGTGTTGTCCAAAGTAAGGATCATCTGCATGATATGGCCTTCTTTCAATTCAGTTCGGTTCCGTCGTTCTTCAGCGTGATCACAGAGCAGGGAATGGTCTTTCCGCTCTTTTCGATGGCAGTCTGGACCGCACGCTGCAGACCACCGCAGCAGGGAACCTGCATACGGACTACGGTGATGCTTTGGATCAGATTGTTGCGGAAGATCTCGGTCAGTTTCAGGGAATAATCCGTGTTGTCCAGCTTGGGACATCCGATCAGAGTGACCTTTCCCTTCATATAGCGCTGATGGAAATCACCCGAGGCGAAGGCGGTGCAATCCGCAGCGATCAGAAGATCAGCTCCCTGAAAATACGGGGCGACCATGGGCACTAACTTGATCTGGATGGGCCAGTTGGTCAGACAGGAAGAAGGTCCATCCAAAGAAAGACTGGATGCCATACCTGCAGGAGCGGAAGTTCCCACGGAAAAGACAGGAATGTTCTGAGGGACGGGAGAGGAAGGCACAGCAGCCTTCTTTGCCTCGAGCACGGCGGCCTCATCATAGGCAGGTGCTTCTCTGTTTTCAAAGGTGATGGCATCCGCCGGGCAAGCCGGCAGGCAATCGCCGAAGCCGTCGCAGAAATTCTCTCTCACCAACCTGGCTTTTCCATTCACCAGGTCGATGGCACCTTCGTGGCAGGCACGGACGCACAGTCCGCAGCCGGTACATTTTTCTTCGTCGATGTGGATGATCTGTCGGATCATGTCGGTTTCTCCGTTTATA
>JAZUIK010000183.1:0-5572 GCA_045642205.1 Bianqueaceae bacterium | reverse complement strand
AAGCAAAGCCTGCAGCATAGACATTCTCTGCGACCTTGGAAGAAAGTTCCTCATCGCTCATATAATCATACACCGAAAAGCTGGCGCTGCCACGCTGTTTGGTCTCACCATCCATCTGGTCACAGTATATAGTAACCCCATACTCCGTTACATTTGTCGCGCGGTTGGTCTCCAGTTTCTTTCCCACATAGAAAAGCTCACTGGAGCGGATCTCGTTGACATTGATAAGCCAGTCCGAAACAGAAGGATTGGTCTTTAATGCGTTGATAATTCTATCGATCATTGTTTCGTCCTCCTTAACCCAGTTTGCAAACTGCCTTCAGATAGGGGCCTCCGTCACTGACCATGACCCACTCCTTATAGCCCTTGCCGCAATGTCCGCTGCCGATGATCTGCCATTCGTCGGAGACCATGGAAATGGACTTTAAAAGGTCCGGAACATAGCCGCTCATGACTACCGGCGCTACGATCTTGCCGGTAAACTTACCGTCTTTGATCTCGCGGCCGTAGGCGGCAACACACTGGATGTTCCAGTTCTTGGGATCCTCCATGCCGTTGGAGGTATCAAAGAGCATGTAACCATGCTCGATGGAGGCGATCATATCTTCCAGCTTATCCTTACCGGGAGCAAAGAAGGTGTTGGTCATACGGGAATATGCCTTGCGGGAAGGATCCTGACGACGGCCGTTGCCGGTGGGCTCCATACCCAGTTCAGCGGCACTGACCGCATCGGAGATACCGGTCTGCAGGATACCGTTTTTGATGATCAACGTATCCTGAGCGAGCACACCGTCATCATCGAAGAAGTATCCGACACAGGGATCGTTCTGGAATCCGGTCTCCTTCGCTGCTTCCTCGAAGGTTTCAGAGGAAGGCTGAGAAGGCACATGGACTCCGGCACCGTCATGCATGTTGACCAGTTCGGAAGCAACTGCTTTACCGATATAGTTTCTGGAGCAGGCTCTGCTCTTGACGAACATATCCATCTCCACGCCATGACCAAAAGCCTCATGAGCGATCAGTCCGGTAATGGAAGGTGCGGTAATGATGTCATAGACACCGGGAACGATATTTTCTGCACTTAACAGTTCCACTGCTAAAGAAGCGATCTCTTCTGCCTGCTCTTCCAGCATATCCAGGGCCTTTTCACGGCTATTGATGGCAGAGATCTTATGGGCACGCTGCATCTTGGCACCCTCTCTGGCCATGGCAAAGCCGGTGGCATTGCTCCAGGAATAGTTCTGGGTCAGCTCCTTGTTCCCGGAGATGAACAGAGCGGAAACTTCGTAGTGCTCCATGGAAACGCCAGCCAGAACGATCTTATCGGAAGAAGCCTTGATCTTATCGTGGATCCTCTTCATCTGATCCACCATCTCTGGGATGGTCAGTTTCTTTCCGATCTCTTCTCTGACAAAGTCCTGCTTCAGGGCTTCGTCCTTCATGCATGCAGCCTCTACGTGCTGGGAAGAAAGATGCTCGGAAAGGGTCAGTTCCTCTTTGATGGCTTCCTCGATATTAGGAAGTTTTTCTTCAGAGATATCGGAGAAGGAATACTCGGAATAGTTCTGACCAGTAAATACCTTGACGACAAAGCCGCATTGACTTTCCATGGTATCCCACGGAAGTGGAAGAAGTGGTCACGCTCAGACGGTTTCCTGTAATCTGCTTTCCCATAACGGAAGCATATTCATAGGTTTTCAGAAGATCCTGCACCAACTGTCGGCACAGATCCTGCTTGGATCGTAAATATGCGGAATACATAGATGACTCCTATTCTTTAATTTCTATCTTGTATAGACCTGCTCAGCCAAGCAGATCGTAGATCTCATCAAGTGACTTGATCTCATGATCCAGAGGAAGTCCCTTGGTGTTCTCTTTTCCTTCCGGGTTGAACCAGCAGGTCTTGATCTTTGCGTTCACACCGCCCTGCATATCGCTGGTAAGGGAATCTCCTACGATCAGCATTTCGTCCTTCTCCGCCTGAATCCCTGCCTTTTCCAAGGTCTCAAAAACCTGGTCAAAGAAAGCGATATTGGGTTTATCCACGCCCATGACTTCGGAAATGAACAGGTAGTCCAGTTTCTTATCCAGTCCGGACTTTGCCAGCTTTCCATCCTGGGCTACCTTGGTCCCGTTGGTGACGGCACACTGAAGTACCTTGCCCTTTAATGAGTCCACCACTTCCTCGGCATATTCATTGTAGAACACATGGATACCCAGTTTATTCTGATACATCTCATTGAGCTCCGCTGCCTTGGAGGTATCAAGGCCATAGAGACCAAGAAAGTCGACATATCTTGCCACCAGGATCTGAGGCTTGGTCATCTCGCCTCTTTCCAGTGCCTGCCAGTAGCGTGCATTGATCTTGACATATTCGCCGATCATCTCGTCGGTCAGTTCACCCAGATCCAGTTCCTGAAAGCATTCTTTCAAGGAAGCTCTCTCGGATTTTTCAAAGCTGAGAAGCGTTCCGTCGATATCCCATAATAATACTTTGATCATAATCTTGCCCTTTTCTTATATTTGAGGGAATTGCATACAGCCAGGTCTGTAACGGTATGAACCCACGACTCTATGCAGTGTTTCCATTGTACCATTCCCGATACCATTTGACAAACCTTGTTCCTGTCCGTATCATTAATGGATACTATGTTACGAGGTATTTCCTTATGTTTTTCTTTTTAGGAACCCGCATGACCGTGTTCAATTACCTGTTGGTCGTTGCTGCTGTTCTGCCCGCTGCGTTTCTGATGATCCGTGTCTACCATTCGGATCGACTGGAAAGAGAGAGCAGCCGAATGATCCGTTCCCTGATCATTGCCGGTATCGTTTCCACCTTGCTGGCTCAGATCGAAGAGAGAGTCGGCCAGACGATCCTGAACCTGTTTGTTCCTCAGAACACCAGACTCTATAATATGATCCTCTACTACGGCATCGTTGCCATTGCGGAGGAAAGTTCCAAGTACCTGTTCATGAAGCGCCGCACCTGGAATAACCCTGAGTTCAACTGTCAGTATGACGGTGTTGTGTATGCCGTCATCGTATCTCTTGGTTTTGCTCTTTGGGAAAATATCAATTATGTCCTGGCCTATGGTATGTCCACCGCCATCATCCGTGCACTGACGGCGGTTCCCGGCCATGCCTGCTTTGGCGTTTTCATGGGTGTCTTCTATGGTATCGCCAGAAAGCATGAGAACTGGGGCAACAAGGATACCTCCCGTTTCATGCGCTTCCTTAGTCTCTTCGTTCCCATGACCCTCCATGGTGCCTATGACTACATCGCTACCTTGCAGACCACCTTCAGTTCTCTGTACTTCTTAGGCTTTATCGCCGTGATGTTCATCATCTCCCTGATCCTGGTCTCCCGCACTTCCAAGAAAGATCAGTACATCCGTTACTGGTGATCTGACAACAATACAGTTCATTCAAAGATAACAAACGACCCTGATGCTATCCGGAAAGAATCCGAATGACACCAGGGTCAATTTATTTTTATCGAGTTAGTTAATCAAAGTAAAGACTGAAGCTGCAGCATACTGCCTGACCGATGTTGATCCTTGCACCGTTTCCGGCATCCTGGTCGGAGCAGTTGGTGCAGGCACCATAGATACCTTCCAGAGCACCCTTGTCCAGTCCCAGCAGAGAACAGTTCAAAGTCGCATCCTTCAGGGCGATCCAGTCCTCGGTAATATCATATTCCTTTGTCTGGATGAAGATACCTAAGATCTTTCCACTCGAAAGGTCGATACGGATTATGTAGGTCTCCTTACCGGGAGCCTCATAGGAGATCGTGCGCATACCATTGGCCTCGGTGTTGTTGAGTCTGGTCAGGGTCACACCGGATTTCTGCTGGACCTCTGCAACGATCGCATCTGCTGTGTTCGTCGCATTCAGGTCGTCCTCATCCATCTTTTCCACCACATGGACATCACTCTCTTCCTGAGGGAAGGGATGACTCATAAAGTAGGCATCATAACCTGTCTCCGCGATCTCTCTCAGGTTAGACAGATCGTAGTTCTGACAGTTGGAAACAGCACCGTCCGGATAAGCGACGTAGACAATACCTCTTAAGCTGGGACCTACTGTGTCTATGAAAGTAGTTTCCAGCGTATCAGGGATCTCTTTGGCTGTGCGGTAGGAAGGTGAAGTTCCAAGGGTATCGGCCAGAGCCGTCTCCTGATAATCCCAGTTTCTGGTTCCCAGCTGCGCGTTGGCATCATCGGGAGAAGAACCCTGTCCCCAGCCGATACGGCCGGCAATGCGGTCGTAGACAAAGGCATTTCCTTCTACATGATAGATAGAAACGGGAGTCGGTCCATATGTAGTGGTATCTTCGTTATAGCTTCTTCCGTAGATATAGTAGACACCGCTGGATTTTCTCACGCCAAAGTACATCTGGCCAAAGCTCCAACAGGTGAGCTGAGACATGATCACCTCATCCAGGAACTGGATCTGACCATCTTTGAATCCATACAGACGTGCCTTGACGACCAGAGAACGTTCCGCGTAGTTCATCAGCATACCCAGCTGGGTGTTGGCATCATCTTCAAATTCCACAGAGAAGGTTACCAGTTCCTTCTTGCCATCACTGTTTAAGTCATGGATATCTGCGCTCAGAAGACCGATGCCCTGATTCTCTATGTATCCGTTTTCCTTATCCTCACAGGTGGCGCGGAAAGGTTCCAGGGTCGCTAAGCCCTGGGAAGGGATCAATACTTCCTTCACATAGCGGTAGAGCTGTTCTCCATCTCCTGCCATCTGCATGGAAGAAGAACCGTTGGTATTGTCCGGTTTATCCACGGACTCCTCTGCAGTCTCTTCTGAGGTCTCCTCTTCGCTCTCTCCGTCCTTTGTCATATCTTCAGAGGTTTCTCCCTTATTACCTTTGGAAGAATCATCTTTAGAAGTTTCGTTCAGGGAAGAACCATTTCCCTTATTATCTTCCTGAAGCTCATTCTTTGCTTCGTTCAGCTGACGGAGAATGGCGTCCTTATCTACAGAACTGCCGCAACCGCTTAGAAGAAGCACCAGGCTCATGAGGACTGCCATCAGTCCGGTCATGATGCAACGTTTCATCATCTAAATTTAGCGAAGGATACCCCATCTTCTATAAGGTGGGGAGGAATTCGCTCTCGCCTTCAGGCGAGCCTCCTTTCTGTTATGAAACCCATTGCGGGTTCTAATAATCTCAGCTTCTTATAACTGGCAGAACGATGGATAATTGTTCCGTCTAGTTTCCTCAAATCGAAATATCCACTGCTTCTCCTGCCAAAGATAAAGCATTCCTGCCCTTGGAATCTCACCTTGTCGAACAATCTGAAGCCTTTGACCAGATACTCTGCCTGATTTCTCTTCCGGATACCATGCTTTCCTATCGTCAGTTTGTGGATCTGTCTGTTATGACATCTCACTTTCTTCTGATAATAGTACGCACCATCGCTCTTAGCTGTCGGATGACCACTGATGCATCTCGCATCGATATAATGTTCTTTGGGAAGCCCATTCTCAATGCGGATGTTCTTTGTTATATATCCGTATGTCAATAAAACATCAGGATACAGTTTCTTTAGTC
>JAZUIK010000182.1:0-9488 GCA_045642205.1 Bianqueaceae bacterium | reverse complement strand
AAGAATGTTCTGCAGCTTCTGTGGGACAAGGCTAAGGATTTTATCCAGAAGGCATTCTCTGTCATCCTGATCGCCACCATCGTGGTCTGGTTCTTACAGAACTTCGACTTCCGTCTGACTCTGGTAGAAGATTCTGCCAAGAGTATCATGGCAGCGATCTCGGGTGTCTTGGTACCCATCTTTAAGCCCATCGGACTGGGTGATTGGAGGATCTGTACCTCTCTGATCTCCGGTGTTATGGCCAAGGAGAGCGTGGTCTCCACCATGGAGATCCTCTTTGGAAGCTCCATTACGACATTGCTCTCTCAGGCACAGGCAGCTTCTATGCTAGTATTCAGTCTGATCTACTGCCCCTGTATGGCAGCGGTCGCTTCCATCAAGCGTGAACTGGGCGGCAAGTGGGCTGTGGGCGTAGCCCTGTGGCAGTGTGTGGTCGCCTGGGTGCTGGCACTGGCTGTCTACGGTATCTGTCTGCTGGTACTGTAAAGCTTTCCGGAAGGCAAAATGTACATATGTCTTGAAACGAGAAATCTGAAAAGGTAAACTATATGCAATGGATCGATTGGATCCTGATCGGTGTGCTGGTGGTCATCGTAGCCCTGGCCATCCGACAGGTAATCAGAAAAAAGAAGTATGGCGGAGGATGCTGCGGATCGAGCGGATGCAGTGGATGCAGTGGATGCAGCAGCTGCGGTTCCTGCAGCAGCTGCGGTTCCTGCAGTGCCTGCCATAAGTAAGGAAAATAATAGATCTTCAGAGGTGGGAACATGACCAGAAGAGAATGGATCGAGGATACGGCTGTCAATACAACCGCTTTGAAGGGATCGACTCCCTATCGCAGGGAAACCAATCCGAAACCGAAGCAGATCAAGGGAGCCCTTGGTTCCTATGCAAAGGGATGTGCAGAAGAGGATATCGTCGTACTATGCGACACCACCGTCTTTGGGGGTGGAAAAGAGGGGATCCTGTTTTCTATGGAGGGACTGTATTGTAATGTAGTCAATCTGACCGTGGATGAAAAGGACCAAACTCCTATGCCTGTCCTTTATGAAGCCATCGATTTTATGGAAATAGAGGAGAGATACATTGTTTTCCATATGAAAAACGGAAAGGTGACTCGTGCCTTTTTCAGTATCTTTACCGATTATGTCTATCGTGTCCTTTTGAAGATCCTGGAAGGGATCAATCATCCGGAGTTACTGAAGGGTGGAGAAGATCCTGAGGGTGCGGACGGAGCAGAGGCTGAAGTAAAGACAGCTGCCGGGAAGGAAGAAGAGGCTTTTGAAGAACTGCTCTTTGGTGCAGATTCCATGGATGCGGAAGAGGTGCTTACCCTTGGTCTTAACCTGATGGATGAGGGCGCCAGGCTGGAAGAGGAAGGTAAGTGGGAAGCTTCTGAAAAGAAAGGTGAGCAGGCCATGATCCTGATGGAGAAGGCTGCGACCATGGGAAGTCCGGAGGCTATGTACCGCCTGGGCGTTACCTATCATTCCTTCTCGGAGTATGAAAAGACTTCCAGTCCTATGCAAAGTTCCAAAGACTACCACCTTGCCATCAAGTGGCTGAGAGAAGCTTCAGAGGCAGGGGTGGAAGAGGCAAAGGAACTGCTGGAAGAGATCGAATAAGAGTTCCGATCGTTAAAATTGAATGATGAAAAGATGAGTGCTTCTCTTCCTGTGAAGGGAGGCACTTTTGTGTTTAAAGAAAATTCCTGTGTTTTTACGATTGGGGATTGCACTATAGTCGGTTCTTTTGTATGATGGATTCATATGTAAGACAGGACGCTGTCTTAAGTAAAAAAAGGAATAGGTGAATCAAATGAGTGCTCTGAATATCGGTACTTGCGTCAATTATTTCAGCCCTGAGTTGCTGGACGGACAGTTTGCTACTCTGAAGCAGTACAACTTCGACAGCTGCCAGCTGGTTTCCTGGAACGTCAATCTGTGGACGGATGAGAATGCCGCTCTGATCAACGAACTGAAGGAGAAGTATGGTGTAACCATCTCTGCTTTCTGGTGTGGTTGGGAAGGCCCCAAGGTATGGGATTTCTACGAGGGTCAGCTGACTCTGGGTCTGGTACCTGAAGATTTCCGTACCATGCGTGTCAAGAACCTGTGCGACGGTGCTGATTTCGCAAAGAAGATCGGTGTTAAGGACGTTGTCACTCATATGGGATATATTCCGGAGAATCCTTATGATCCTAACTTCGCAAGATTCTGTGTAGCAGTTAAGATGGTTGCTCAGCATCTGAAGAAGAACGAGCAGAACCTGCTGTTCGAGACCGGTCAGGAGACTCCTGTCGCTATGCTGCGTACCTTTGAGATGGTCAACATGGACAACCTGTTTGTCAACCTGGATACCGCTAACGTTATCCTTTACGGTAAGGCAAACCCCGTTGACGCTCTGGAGATCTTCGGAAAGTATGTCAAGAACCTCCATGCAAAAGACGGTAACTGGCCCACCAACGGTCACGAGATCGGAAACGAGACCAAGATCGGTGATGGTAAGGTTGACTTCGTCGGCGTCTTCAAGAAGCTCCATGAGCTTGGCTACGACGGATATGTTACCATCGAGCGTGAGATCCACGGTGATCAGCAGATCAAGGATATCCTGGAGTCCAGAGAGTACCTGAACGGTATCATCGACGAGATCTGGGGATGATCCATCCATCGAAACAGAATAATCATCTGATATATGAGATGCCGGAAGAGGGCCAAGCCTTCTTCCGGCATTTTTCGTTTTTCTTACAATACTGCGATAACAGATTTGACATAGCTTCTGTATCCTAATAGATGTGGTCAGGAAAACCACAGAAACTTTATACAGGAGTATTTTTGAAATGAGAAAGATCTTATGTATCACCTTAGCTGCTATTTTGATGGCAGCCACCGTAACAGGTTGCAGTCCTAATAATGGAGGACTAAGTGGCAGTGTTTCCACTAACGGCTCCACCTCCATGGAGAAAGTCATCGGTATCCTTTCCGAACAGTTCATGACGGATCATCAGGGTGTCACTGTTACCTATGATGCTACCGGATCCGGTACCGGCATCGAAGCGGTTGCCAACGGAACCTGCGATATCGGCCTTGCCTCCCGAAATCTGAAGGACGAAGAGAAGGCAAAGGGGCTGACGGCAACGACCGTAGCTTTGGACGGAATTGCCATCATCGTCAATGAGAACTGCCCGGTAGACGATCTGAGTGTAGAAGAGATCGCAGCCATCTTCACCGGAGAGGTCACCGATTGGGCTGACTTTGGCGGTGAGGGAGCCATTGCCTGCATCGGACGCGAAGCAGGATCCGGTACCCGTGATGGTTTTGAGAGCATTACCAAGACCGCAGACAAATGTGTCCTGAGTCAGGAACTTACCAGTACCGGTGCCGTCATTGCAGCAGTACAGGGAAGCAGTAATGCCATCGGATATGCCTCCTTTGCTTCTGTCGAGGGACAGAGTGGTATCAAGGTCCTGACGGTTGCCGGCACGGCCTGCACCGCAGAAAATATTTTGAATGGCAGCTATGTGATCCAGCGTCCCTTCAACCTGGTAACCAAGGCAGATGGAAACCTCTCAGAGACTGCCAAAGCATTCTTCGACTACATGACCTCCAAGGAAGCCTCTGAACTGATCACCAAGGCAGGTGCTGTTCCCACAGCCAAGTAAGCATGAAACAGAGATCCACAAAACAGATCGCATTGGAGAACGGTATGAATATACTGTTTCTCCTGTGCGGTATTCTAACGGTCGGCATGGTCCTTTGCATCTCGATCTACCTGATCCTGTCCGGTACGCCGGCCATTGCAAAGATCGGTGCCGGAGCCTTCTTCGGAGGGAAGATCTGGCAGCCGACTGCCAGTACGGCAGAGCCCAGCCTGGGCATCCTTCCCTTTATCCTGACCAGTGTCTATGGAACAGCGGGAGCCTTAGTGATCGGTATTCCGATCGGAATCCTGACCGCTGTTTTCCTTTCCAAGGTAGCCTCACCCAGGGTTGCCGCAGTGATCCGCACAGCTATCCAGCTGCTGGCGGGAATTCCATCGGTAGTTTACGGTCTTGTGGGTATGATCGTGCTTGTGCCGGGAATTCAGAAAACATTTCATCTTGCCTCCGGCGCCACCTTGTTGGCAGCGATCATCGTGCTGGCCATTATGATCCTGCCTTCCATTGTCAATGTATCGGAAACAGCCCTTCGTGCGGTGGCAAAGGAATATGAAGAAGCCTCCCAGGCGCTGGGAGCAACCCCTATCGAAACCTATTTCCGCGTCAGCGTTCCCGCAGCGAAAAGCGGTATTGCGACGGCTGTGGTACTGGGTGTCGGACGTGCTATCGGAGAAGCCATGGCGATCATTATGGTGTCCGGCAATGTAGCGAACATGCCGGGACTCTTTCGATCGGTCCGCTTTATGACTACCGCCATTGCCAGTGAGATGGGATACGCCGTGGTGGGATCCCTCCATCAGCAGGCACTGTATTCCATCGGATTGGTACTGTTCCTTTTCATTATGCTCATCAATGTGTTCTTGAACACGGTGGTCAAACGGGAGGGAAAAGCATGACATTTCAATTGAAAAGAAAACTATGGAACGGGACGATGAAGGTCCTGTTATATGGAGCCGCTTCTATCAGCGGAGCCCTGCTGATCTTTCTGATCGGTTACATTTTTGTGCGGGGAATCCCTAATCTGAGCTGGAATCTGATCTCCACCCAGAGCAGTTATATCAACAATTCCATCGGCATATTGCCGAACATACTGCATACTATCTATATCATCCTGGTGGCCATGGTCCTGGCGCTGCCCCTTGGTGTTGGTGCAGCGATCTATCTGACGGAGTATGCGAAAAATCGTAAACTCGTAGCCGTGATCGAATTTGCCACCGAGACCCTCAGTGGTATTCCTTCCATTATCTTTGGTATGGTGGGTATGCTGCTGTTTACACAGCTCATGGGTCTGGGAGCCGGTATCTTAGCGGGAGGTCTGACCTTGGTCATGATGATCCTCCCGACCATCGTCCGTACGACCCAGGAAAGTTTAAAGACAGTTCCAAACGCCTATCGAGAAGGGGCATTGGCCCTTGGCAGCGGTAAGTGGAGAATGGTCCGCACCGTTGTCCTTCCCTGTGCCATTGACGGTATCGTTACAGGTTGTATCCTGGCGGTAGGAAGGATCGTAGGTGAAAGTGCCGCCCTGCTCTATACCGCAGGTTTCGGACTGCAGCTGCAGAGTTTCGCAAAGTCGTTGTTCTCCTCCTCGGCGACTTTGACGGTAGCGCTGTATGTCTATGCCTGCGAGAGAGCAGAGTTTGGTGCGGCCTTTGCCATCGCAGCGATCTTGATGCTGCTGACGTTGGTGATCAATTTTGCCGCCGGTTATGCAGGAAAGAAGTTAAAGAGGTAAATATCAATATGGATACGATCATTGAGATCAAAGACCTGAACCTCTGGTATGGAGATCATCAGGCACTGAAAGGGATCAGCGTGGATATTCCCCGCAACAGCATTACCGCCCTGATCGGCCCATCCGGCTGCGGTAAGTCCACCTTTCTGAAAACATTGAATCGTATGCAGGACCTGGTCCCTGAGGTGAAGATCACCGGAGAGGTCCTGTATGAGGGCAGCAATATCTACGATCCATCGGTGGATGTCACCTGGCTCCGCAAGAGGATCGGTATGGTGTTCCAGAAGGCGAATCCCTTTCCCATGAGCATCTATGACAACATTGCCTATGGGCCGCGTACTCACGGCATCCGCTCTAAGATCAAGTTGGATGAGATCGTTGAAAAATCCCTGAGGGACGCTGCCATCTGGGATGAAGTCAAGGACAGACTGAAGACCTCCGCGCTTGGTATGTCCGGTGGACAGCAGCAAAGGCTGTGTATTGCCCGTGCACTGGCGGTAGAACCGGATATCCTCCTGATGGATGAATCCACCTCGGCTCTTGATCCCATCTCGACCGGTAAGATCGAGGAACTGGCGATGCAGCTGAAGGAAAAGTATACGGTCATCATGGTCACACACAATATGCAGCAGGCGGTACGTATTTCTGATTATTGTGCTTTCTTCCTTCTGGGAGATCTGGTGGAGTTCGACCAGACCGGAACCATGTTTTCCATGCCAAAGGACAAACGTACAGAAGACTATATTACAGGGAGGTTCGGATAATGCGATCCCAATTCGATCTTCAGCTCTCAGAGCTAAGCAACAAGATGATCTCTATCGGTATGCTGTGTGAAACTGCCATTTCTAAAGCCTCCAGAGCCTTGTTAAATAATGATCTTCCCATGGCAAAGGAACTGCCGGATATGCTGAGCATGATCGCCCAGCAGGAAAGAGAGATCGAAGGGATCTGCATGAAACTCCTCCTTCATCAGCAGCCCGTAGCAAAAGATCTTCGCACCATCTCATCGGCTTTGAAGATGGTTACAGACATCCAGCGTATCGGTACTCAGTCCGCAGACATTGCAGAGATCGTGGAGATGGGATATATTACAAAGATCCCCCAGACCCTTCCGATCACCGAAATGGCATCTGCCGTGATCAAGATGGTGACGGATGCCATCGATTCCTTTGTTACGCAGGATAAGAACCTGGCCGCGGCTGTGATCAAATATGATGACATCGTAGACGATCTGTTCAGCGATTGTAAGTCCATCCTCATTGAATTTATCCAGCAGCCCAATCAGGAAGGGGAGGCCATGATCGATCTTCTGATGGTCGCTAAGTATTTAGAGCGTATCGGAGATCATGCAGTGAATATTGCCAAGTGGGTCATCTTCTCTGTGACGGGTTCCAAGGCAAAGGTAGAATAAGCAATAAAAAACGCAAAGCCGGATGACTTTGCGTTTTTCTATCGTGGATGTATGGGTTACATCATCTTGAACATGAAGATGAAGATAGCAGCAATGATATTGAGAAGGACAAAAAGACTCAGATGGATAGCGATGGTCCAGGTGTAGGAATTATCTCCCTCGATCATATGCTTGTTTGGATCAGCCGGATCATACAGAACAGTGATGTCCTGATCCAGATCCCATTTGTTTCTGGTGGTACCTTCTCCGGAGATCTTGGTATACAGTCTTCCGTTAACATGATAGGAAATGCAGGGAAGATATGGTGGAATGGACATGCGAAGGACCCATCCCCAACGCTGCTCACCATGGGCAACGCTCCAACCGGCCAGTACCTTGGTATCCACATTGCCTACGTTAGTGTTCTTAAACAGTCCGTTGCGTACCAGTCCATCGACTTTGCCGCGGGTCTTACCGCTTAAGGATGACAGTTTCTTCTTTATGATGGCCATGCAGCAGGCAAGGAACAGGAAAACCAGACTTGCAAGTATGAGGATGATGGCGATCATTAAAGCAGTTTCTTTTGTCATGCGATATCCTCCTTTCGGGGTGATACATACACTATAATCCATTGAATACAAGAATGTCAATTTTTTTGGGGGGGTAACACAGACACATCCAACAGGGCCATGAAAACAGAAATTTGTTTTTGAGTGTTGTGATTCAACGGAAAGTGGTATAGAATATGTGTCGGAAAAATGCTATAATGCTTTTGTAATCTGTTTCGGACACATAGCTCAGCTGGGAGAGCATTCGGGTCACATCCGAAAGGTCGCAGGTTCGAACCCTGTTGTGTCCACTTATTCAAGGAGCTCGCAGTATCTTGCTGCGAGGTCTTTTCATGTATTTCGAAAACAGGAGTAACGAAATGAAATTTGATCTGAAAGCTATCAGTGCAAAGCGTGTACTGATGTCCGTTCTAGGTGTATTGGTCAGTGGTTTTTCTGTGGGTATCTTTAAGATCGCTGCCTTCGGTGTGGATCCATTCCAGACCTTAATGGCAGGATTAGATCACTGGATCCCGATCTCTTTTGGAACCTTGTATGTCATCGTCAACGTGGTCCTCTTGAGTTTTTCACTGATCTGTGATCGTACCCGCATTGGCCTGGGCACCTTTATCAACCTGTTCCTGACGGGATACGCCGCTGAGTTCAGTCTGTGGCTCATGCAGCAGTGGCTGGGAACTCCTTCCCTGATTGTCCGCAGTATCTGCCTGGTGGTAGCGGTCATTATCATGTGCTTTGCTTCTTCCTTCTATATGACAGCCGACTTAGGTGTTTCCACCTACGATGCGGTTGCCATCGTCATGGCAGATAAGTGGAAGTGGGGTAAGTTTAAGTTCATCCGTATCTGCACCGATCTGGTCTGTGTTGTACTTGGCGTTGCCATCTACGTGCTTTCCGGCGGACAGTGGAGTGAAGTCTTTGCGATCGCAGGTATCGGTACCATCGTTACTGCCTTCTTCATGGGTCCTCTAATCCAGTATTTCAAGGATAAGGTAGCGGAACCCTTCCTGAAAAAGTAAGCAAAATAGCTAAAAAACAGGAAAGTATCAAAAAAGATAAAAAAACTTTAAAAGTTTGTTGACATAACAGGTACCCTGTGATATTATATTTCTTGCGGTTGCGAAAAACGAACAACATCTTTTTCGTGGTTGCGGTAAGCTGCTGTGGCTCAGTCGGTAGAGCGTCGCCTTGGTAAGGCGGAGGTCACCAGTTCGAATCTGGTCAGCAGCTCTATTTTTTTGTCTGAATGACCCTCGCGAGAACTCCTCGCGAGGGTTTTTCTGTGCTATAATACTTTCATCATGGAATACTATCGACATAGGAGATAACAGCTATGTTTACAGGCTATAAAGATTATATCTATCTGTACGAGACCCATCTGCATACCTCTCAGGGAAGCCGCTGCGGAAGAAACACCGGAGCCGAAATGGCACGAGCTGCCAAGGAATATGGCTATACCGGTATATTTGTCACGGATCATAACTGGGGAGGAAACTGTGCCGTCGATCCGACACTTCCCTGGGAAGAGTGGGTCGATCAGTATTGCAAAGGCTACGAAGATGCAAAGGCAGAGGGAGATAAGATCGGACTGGATGTTTTCTGGGGCGTAGAGGCTTCCCATCAGGCAACCGACTTCCTTCTGTATGGCATTACGCCTCAGTGGCTGAAGGATCATCCTGAAATGAGAGAAGCGGACGAGAAAAAGCAGTATGAACTGATCCATGGTGCTGATGGATTTGTCGTTCATGCCCATCCCTTCAGAGAAGAGCACTACATTCCTTCCATCCGTCTGTTCCCCTATGATGTGGACGCGGTAGAAGGCGTCAATGCCACTCATTCCAACTCTCACAGTACAGGTCATACCAATCCGAGGTTTGATGTGAGAGCCATTGCCTATGCCAGAGAATATGGTTTCCCCATGACAGCAGGATCAGATATGCATGCCAGCAAGCTCTATGGCGGCGGCACCATCTTTAAAAAGAAGCTGAACAGTATCAATGAATATAAAGGTGCCATCATGGAAGGCAATTATGTCCTTACCAACGGTGAAGTGATCTACGATCGTTTCGGCAACGTGCTGGACGAGGTTAAATAAAGGAGTCATATGAGCGAACAGACACCTCATAAGAGAAGAGCCCA
>JAZUIK010000181.1:0-71619 GCA_045642205.1 Bianqueaceae bacterium | reverse complement strand
TTTTATCTTACTTCAGTCACCTGAATTTCTCAGAATTACTTGAAGCGTACACGCTCAGAGTTGTAATGAGTATGCAGAAGCTCATGAGCCTTGTGAGAGTTGGGCTCACCAAGGTACTCAGCATACAGCTGCTGAACCTGGGGATTGTTGTGAGACTGACGAAGGGTCTGTCTCTCATCCTCAGAGTACAGAGCAGCAGCTCTCTTTGCCTTGTAGGTATCCAAAATGTCCAGATCCTCGTTGGGCAGCAGAGCGGGACGGACATAGGACTGTCCACCACCGTTGATGCAGCCGCCGGGGCAGCACATGATCTCGATGAAGGTGTAGGGAGACTTGCCTGCACGGATATCATCCATGATGGGCTTAGCATTCTTCATGCCATGAGCAACAGCAATCTTGATCTCCTTGCCGCCCAGAGTGAAGGTAGCTTCCTTAACACCGTCAAAACCACGAACCTCAGTGAAAGCAACAGGACCATACTCCTTGCCTTCCAGTACGTAGTAAGCAGTACGAAGAGCAGCTTCCATAACACCACCGGTAACACCGAAGATAACACCAGCGCCGGTGTAGGTTCCGACCAGATCCTGATCGAACTCTTCATCGGGCAGACGCAGGAAGTTGATACCACTACGCTTGATCAGATCACCAAGCTCACGGGTGGTCAGAACTGCATCAACATCCTTGTTTCCGTTAACAGAAAGCTCAGGGCGCTCAGCCTCAAACTTCTTAGCGGTACAGGGCATAATGGAAACAACGAAGATATCCTTGGGATCCAGGTTGTTCTTCTCAGCGTAGTAAGACTTGATGATAGCACCTTCCATCTCATGAGGAGACTTGCAGGAGGACAGATGATCTACGCAGTCACCATAGTAGTACTCAGCGTAGTTGACCCATCCGGGAGAGCAAGAGGTGATCATGGGCAGAACGCCATCATTCTTGATACGATTCAGCAACTCGGTAGCCTCTTCCATAATGGTAAGGTCAGCACCGAAGTTGGTGTCGTATACCTTCTCGAAACCAAGACGACGCAGAGCAGCGACCATCTTTCCGGTTACGGGAGTACCGATCTTCATGCCGAACTCTTCACCAAGGGAAGCACGTACAGCAGGAGCGGTCTGAACGATAACATGCTTGCCAGCTGCCATAGCTGCGTCAACCTTTGCGATCTCGGACTTCTCCATAAGAGCGCCGGTGGGGCAAACGGATACGCACTGGCCGCAGAGCAGACAGGGAGAATCAGCGAAGGAACGATTTCCGGCGGGAGCAACGATGGTAGCGAATCCACGATTCTCAAAACCAAGGACGCCCTCACCATGAGCGTTCTTACAACGAGCGACGCAACGTCCGCAAAGGATACACTTGGAAGTATCACGAACGATGGAAGGAGTCAGCTGATCCAGAGTGGTAGGAGTCTTGGATCCTTCGAAAACGTTCTCACGAGCGCCGGTCAGCTTAGCCACATGGAGCAGCTCGCAGTTGCCGTTCTTGGAGCACTGCTGGCAGTTCTTGTTGTGGTTGGAAAGAAGAAGTTCAACAGAAGTTCTTCTTGCAGTAACAGCCTTGGGAGAGGAGATACGGATCTCCATTCCGGGAGCGATGGGGTATACACAGGAAGCAACAAGGCCTCTTGCACCGGTTGCTTCAACGAGGCAGACACGGCAGGAACCCTGAGAGCACTCACCATTGTTGAATGCGCAAAGAGTAGGAATGTCGTAACCGCACTGTCTAGCAGCCTGAAGAATGGTAAGTCCCTCTTCTACCTGATAGGACTGACCCTCGATCTTAATATCAATAAGTGCCATTTCTATCCTCCGATTATGCTTTTACGATAGCCTTGAACTTACAGGATGCAATACACATACCGCACTTGATACACTTATCGGAATCGATAGCCATAGCAGGTCTCTTCTTTCCGGGTGCAGTGTAATCGGTAACGGTGATTGCGTTAACAGGACACTGACGTGCACACAGACCACAGCCGAAGCAGTTGTCCTTGATGATGCTGTACTTCATCAGATGCTTACAAACACCTGCGGTACACTTCTTGTTAACGATATGATCGATGTACTCATCTCTGAAATGAGCGATGGTGGATACAATGGGGTTAGCGGAAGTCTGACCCAGTGCACACAGGGAGTTGTTCTTGACAGCCTCACCCAGCTGCTCCAGCTCGGCCAGATCCTGCAGAGTTCCCTTACCATCAGTGATCTTGGTCAGGATCTCAAGCATACGCTTGGTTCCGATACGGCAGGGAGAACACTTACCGCAGGACTCATCACAGATGAACTCCATGTAGAACTTTGCAATGTTAACCATACAGTTATCTTCGTCCATAACGATAGCACCGCCGGAACCCATCATGGATCCCTTTGCTACCAGGTTATCGAAGTCGATGGGCCCATCAAGGAATTCCTTGGTCAGACAGCCACCGGAAGGACCACCGGTCTGGATAGCCTTGAAGTCCTTGTTTCCGGGGATACCGCCACCGATATCATAGACCAGCTCACGCAGAGTGGTTCCCATGGCAACTTCGACCAGACCAACGTTGTTGACCTTACCACCAAGTGCGAATACCTTGGTTCCCTTGGAGCGCTCGGTACCAACGGAATTGAATGCGGTAGCACCCTCACGCAGGATGTAAGGAACACATGCCAGAGTCTCAACGTTGTTAACAACGGTAGGCTTCTGCCACAGACCCTTAACAGCAGGGAACGGAGGACGAGGACGAGGCATACCACGCTGCCCTTCGATAGAATTCAGAAGTGCAGTCTCCTCACCGCAAACGAATGCGCCGGCACCCAGACGAATGTGTGCCTGGAAGGAGAAGTCAGTTCCAAGAACGTTCTTACCAAGAACACCGATCTCGTTCATCTGCTTGATGGCAAGCTGCAGACGATGAACAGCGATGGGGTACTCAGCACGAACATAGAAATAACCTTCGGATGCGCCGATAGCGTATCCTGCGATCATCATACCTTCAATAACTGCGAAGGGGTTTCCTTCAAGGATGGAACGATCCATGAATGCACCCGGGTCACCCTCGTCACCGTTACATACGACGTACTTCTGGTCAGCTGCATTTGCATATGCGAAGGACCACTTACGTCCGGTGGGGAAACCTGCACCGCCACGGCCACGAAGACCTGCGGTCAGAACTTCATCGATAACATCCTTGGGATCCATGGACAGAGCTCTCTTCAGACCCTGGAATGCACCATAGCCAAGAGCCTCGTTGATGTCTTCGGGATTGATGACACCACATCCATGAAGAGCGATTCTCTTCTGCTTCTTGTAGAAGTTGATGTCTTCCTGCTTCTGGACCTTCTCGCCGGTAGCGGGGTCAACGTACAGAAGACGCTCAACGACTTCGCCGCCGATAAGGTCCTTCTCTACGATCTCAGCAACATCATCAACCTGTACAAGACGATACAGAGTATCTTCGGGATAGATCTTAACAAAGGGACCCTGAGAGCAGAAGCCGAAGCATCCTACCTGGTTAACGGTCACCTTGTCATCCAGCTCATTCTCGATAATGAGTTCCTGGAACTTTGCCTTGATCTCGTCGGAATGAGAAGAAAGACATCCGGTACCACCGCAAAGCAGTACGGCTCTCTTTCCGTTCAGACCTTCCAGCTTTTCCTTAAAGCACTGAGTACAGCTATTTACAGCGGTATCCAGCTGTGCATTACTATTAATCAGCATGCTCAAGCCTCCTTATTACGGTAAGATTCGATAATGCCGGGAACCTGGTCAACAGATACTTTGGGATATACGGTGCCATTGATGGTAACAGCGGGAGCAATACCGCATGCACCGATGCAGCGAAGTGCGTCGATGGTGAACATACCGTCCTTAGTGGTCTTGCCGGGGCCGCAATCCAGAAGCTCAGAGAACTTATCAATGATCTGCTGAGCACCCTTAACATAGCAAGCGGTACCGAGGCAGCAGCCAATGACATACTTTCCCTTGGGTTCCAGAGAGAAGAAAGAATAAAATGTTACAACACCGTAGATCTCTGCAACAGAGACACCGGTCTTAGCTGAAACAAGTTCCTGGACTTCGATCGGAATATAACCATATTCACGCTGAATGTCACTCAGAATCATCATCAGCGGGGTTGTTTCGCCTGCGTAGCGATCGCAGATCTCATTGATCTGAGCTACAGCAGCTTCACTCAACTTTGCCATAAAAACCTCCTGTGTGTGGTCAGTCGATTTGTAGTTAGTTAAAAAAATAACTCGCAAGAGTATAGCAGATATACACGTGTCGAATTGTTGCATTTGCAACATTTGAAAGGTATAATTAAAAAAGGAAGTCCTGTGCAGAAAACACCATGACACGCCTGTTATCTGCATTTTTCTTTCGTATTACATTTAATTGTGTGCAATTGTTTTAAGAAGCCCATAGGAGGTCTCTTTTGGCTGAAACAACCTGTCAGGTCGAATCCCGTGCCCATATTCTGAAAGGGGAAACGATCCTGTCATTTAACGATCACACCGGTCGCTGCGGAATCCTTCAGGCCGGCGAGGCACATATTTCCTGCATCGATTCACAGGGACAGGAATCTATATTGGAAGTTCTTTCCACGGGCGATAGCTTCGGTGAGTACTATATGTCCCTTCCCGAAGATAAATTTATCCATGTGGTGGCAGATTCCGATTGCGATATCATCTTCATCAATGTGCAGAAAGCACTGATCGGCTGCGGTCGTCCCTGTGCCAACCATCAGGAGCTGATGCGGACCCTTTTTCTGATGTCCGCCAAACACTCTCAGGTACAGATGGCCCATGTATCCATCCTTACCCAGCGCACCCTGCGGGATAAACTGCTTGCGTATTTTGAATATCAGGCAACCCTTTCTCCCACCCCCGATCTCTTTGAGATCCCCATGACCTTTTCTGCACTTTCAGAATATCTCTGTGTCAATCGCAGTGCCATGATGAGAGAGATCAAGAACATGAACGACGAAGGTGTGATCCAATCTAAAGGAAAATGGATCCATCTGGTCGAACAATAGTCACACTTATCCCCTACGAAAGAAGGTAACCCCATGCCCCATATCCATAACCATGAACATGTTGAAGTCTGTGATACCTGCGAAGTACATTCTTCTCTTCTGAAAATGATCGATGACCAGATGCCCAGCGAAGACGAGATGTATGATCTCGCTGAGCTCTTCAAGGTCTTTGGTGATTCCACCCGTATCCGCATCCTCTTCGTTCTCTTTGAATCCGAAGTCTGTGTATGCGATCTGGCAGAAGAACTGAATATGACCCAGTCCGCTATTTCTCATCAGCTGGCGATCCTGAAACATTCCCAGCTGGTCAAAGGAAGAAGAGAAGGCAAACAGGTCTTCTACTCTCTGGCGGATGACCATGTCCGCACCATCATTGCACAGGGTCTGGACCACGTCAAAGAATAAGACCCATATATTTAAGAAATGATCTTCTTAACGGAGGCTTTTCATGAAAACCTATTTGGATAAGCAAAAGACTGCCCGCCTCTCCCGATGCTCCCGCATCCTGAAATGGCTGCTGGTCGCCAACATTGCCGCATCCGTCCTCTCCAATTCCGCTATCATCACTCTGATCCCCTTCCTGGAATTTCCGGGAAAGATCTTCGGTGTCCTTGTATCTTTGATCTACTGCCTTGTACTGCTCCGCATGGCATTTGCCAGTGACGGTTTTAAATACGCTGCCTACATGCAGTTCATCCTGATCGCGATCACGCCGGCGGTTATGCTGCTGCGCATACTGGAAGGCTCTTCATCCTGGGTGCAGGATCTGGCTGTTTTCCTTTCTGCCCTTCTTGCCTGTTTCTCCCGTTTTCAGGAGTTCCGCGGCCACGAAGAAGCCATCATGTCCGCTGATCCCACTATGTCTGAGCGCTGGGCACTTTTGTGGAAGATCTGTATGTATACCTATTTCCTGCTGATTCCTTCCACCCTGATCTCCATGTATTTCCCGCTGATCGGTCTGATCCTTATCCTGCTCTGCACGATCGCTTTGATCGTTGTTCAGATCAGGCAGTTTATTCTTCTGGAAGATACCGCCAAAGCGTACGACGCCTGGGAACCTGTCAATGACCAGTCCCGGTCCTATCGTTATTTCTGATACTCTTTTTTAGGAGGCTGCCATGATCCCTCGCTCCGAACATCCCCGTCCGCAATTCTATCGTCCCACCTGGGAAACTTTGAATGGTCCTTGGTCTTTTGAGATCGATAACTCCCGCAGTGGTCTGGCCAGAGGCTTATCCGATCCCAAGGCGGCCCTGAAGGATACCATCATCGTGCCCTTCTGTCCTCAGAGCCGTCTTTCCGGCATCGAGCACAAGGATTTCATTTTGGGGCTCTGGTATCAGCGTCACATCTCCGTTTCCGAAGCAAACCTGGAGAAGATCGTCCGTATCCACTTTGGTGCGGTCGATGATACCTGCACTTTATTTGTGAATGGCAAAAAGGCCGGAACCCACGTTGGTGGCTATACTTCCTTTTCTTTCGATATTACTCCTTTCCTCTTTGCCGGAGATAACGTCCTGACGCTGTACGTGGAAGATGACGAACGAGATCCCATGATCCCCAGGGGCAAACAATCCGAAGAATTCTATTCTCACGGCTGTGATTACACCCGCACCAGCGGTATCTGGCAAAGTGTCTGGCTGGAGTTTCTTCCCAAGACCCATATCGAATCCTTCCGCCTGATCCCTACTCCTGAAACCTGCAGTGTTTCCATGGATATCGATCTGTGCGGTGCCGGAATGCTTTCCGTGGAAGCCTTCTGGCGGGGAGATTCCGTTGGTTCTCTCGTCGCCCCTTCCAAGGGTGGAAATCTGCATGTGACACTGCCCCTTTCCGAGTCCCATCTCTGGGAAGTCGGTAAAGGCGGATTATATGACCTGAAACTGATCTATGCTGCCGAAAGCTCCGCTACCCTGACGCCGGAGGGTCTTACTTCCTATGATGATGGAGGAACCACCGATACCGTCACCAGTTATTTCGGCCTTCGCAGTGTCTCTCTTACCCAGACAGCCTGCCTGATCAACCAAAAGCCGGTCTTTCAGCGTCTGGTCCTGGATCAGGGCTTCTATCCGGATGGCATCTACACCGCTCCCAGCGATGAGGATCTGAAAGGAGATATCCTTTTGTCCATGGCAATGGGCTTTAACGGTGGTCGTCTCCATCAGAAGACCTTCGAAGAACGTTTCCTCTATCATGCAGATCAGCTTGGTTACCTTGTCTGGGATGAATATGGCAACTGGGGACTGGACCACACTGACCCCATGGCGATCTATACCTTCCTCCCGCAATTTCTGGAAGAGATGAACCGCGATTTCAATCACCCTTCCCTGATCGGCTGGTGTCCCTTTAATGAAACCTGGGACCAGCACCATGCCCGTCAGTATGATCCTTTACTGAAAACGGTCTATCTCGCCTGCAAGGCGGCAGACCCTACCCGTCCGGTCATCGATGTCAGCGGAGGCTATCACGTTGCCACAGATATCTACGATGTGCATGACTATCAGCAGGATCCCTCGATCTACAATCAGCATTTCCCCTTGGAAGGAAAACTCCACGACAACCTCTCTCCTCGTCAGGAATACACCGGTGGTCCTTTCTTCGTCAGTGAATATGGCGGCATCGGCTTCGATATACAAAGTGCCATCGCCAGAGAAAATGATCACAATGCCTGGAGTTACGGACAGGCTGCCGCCTCCGAGGAAGAATACATCGCTCGCTTTAAGGGCCTGACCGATGTCCTTTTAGATAATCCCCGGATCATGGGTCTGTGCTACACTCAGCTCACCGATATCGAGCAGGAACAGAACGGTGTCTATACCTATGATCGCCAGCCCAAAGTGGATCCTTCCATCTTCCACGAGATCCTTTCACGTAAAGCAGCCATCGAATCAGAGTAACCATCCGATCCAAAGAATATAAAAGGAGGCTTTTCCATGCAGACAATTACCGCTTCTACCCTTCAGGGTCCCGTTCTCGGTCAAAAACTGAATGACTGCCACGTCTTCCAAGGTATCCCTTATGCTGCAGCACCTGTAGGTGATCTTCGATGGAAAGCACCTACGGAAGCACCTGTGCACGAAGAGGTCCTGGATTGTACTTCTTTCAAATCTCAGTGTCCTCAGGACAGAATGACCGGGGGCTTCTATTTCAAAGAATTCTATTCTGAACCGGGAGATGTTACGGACAACAGCGAAGACTGCCTCTTTTTGAATATCTGGACTCCTGTTGATCCTTCTTCCGCCAGCGAATCCCCTGCTCTCCCGGTCCTTTTCTGGATCCATGGCGGAGCTTTCAACCACGGCAGCGGAAGTGAGAAAGAGTTTGATGGCGAAGCTTTCGCCAAACGCGGCGTGATCCTCGTCACCATCAATTATCGCGTAGGACCCTTTGGCTTTTTGTATCTTCCCGAGCTGGCGGACGAAGACCCTGATCATAGTTCCGGTAATTATGGTATGCTGGATCAGCTCTTCGCTCTTCAGTGGGTCAGAAAAAATATTGCCTTCTTTGGCGGTGATCCTTCCCGCGTTACCATCATGGGACAGAGTGCCGGCGCCATGAGTGTCCAGGCGCTCGTTTCCTCTCCTCTGGCAAAGGGAACCTTTGCCGGTGCTATCATGCAATCCGGAGGCGGTATCGATGGCGGTCTGACTCAGGATAATCCGGTCGAAGAATCCGCTGCGTACGGAAAGGCTTTTCTTGAAGCTGCCGGTGTATCCACTGTATCCGAATTGCGCGATCTTTCCGCCGATGAGATCCTGTCTGTTTCCAAAAAGGTCCATTTCCATTCCCGCATGCTGCCTCTTCGTCCCGTTCTGGATGGTCACTTCCTGACGGAATCCTTCCATGATGTGCTGTTTGGAAACCGCATTTCGGATGTTCCCTGTATGCTTGGTTCCACCACCGAAGATATTGGTGCTAAACCGAAGGATCAGCGCCAAGATGAAGAGCATTCCATGTTGGAGCAGGCTTGCGTTAATTTTGCTAACGCTCGCTGCCAGACCTCTTCTCAGCCCACCTATCTGTATCGCTTCGGAAGACAACTTCCCGGAGATGATGCCGGTGCTTTCCACAGTTCCGAGCTCTGGTATATGTTTGGTACACTGAACCGTTCCTGGCGTCCCATGACAGAGCATGACCAGAAGATCAGTGAGGAAATGCTGGATGCCTGGTCTCGTTTTGCCAAGGGAGAAGCTCCCTGGCAGCCCTATACCAAAGAAGATCCCTTTATCCGTATCTGGGAATAATGCAACATGGCTTTTCAATGGTTAACGAAAGGTCATGTGATATCTCTTCAAAACAAGAAAACCTGCCTTTGGCAGGTTTTCTTGTTTTGGTCATTATATTCTATTATAGTTCCACCCATTCGAAGGGTTTTTCAGAGGCGGACACGGCAGCCGCGCGGATGGCCATGACATCGATGGTCTGTTCATGAGCGACCGGAACGATACCGGTCTCAAAGAATCGGATCAGATCCACAATAAACAGATGGAAAAAGTCCGAAGCGATCTCATAGACCTTGGCTGCATTATTCTTATCCACGATCTGTAAACGGAAGCCCCAGGAAGGATCATCCCTCTGGACCATCTGTGCGGTACGACCATCCACAAATTCGATAACGAAAGAAGGATGCTCCGGTCCGGACAGTGCCATCAGTCGCTTCACCCTGACGCCCATCAGTTTCACAATAGGTTCGATCTGATGGATGGAATACATCTCCATCGTTCCGGGTCCTTCGGAATAGATACGGTCGATGGTAGTCAGGTCGATCTCGGAAAGTTCCGCACTGTAGCGAAGTGCCGATGTGGAGAAGCACGGTGTTCCGTGAGCTTCTGCATTTTGGAAGATCCTCTCTGCCGTTTCCTTATCCGGAGCAAAGGTCTTGTCTACATAGGTACGCTTTCCGCTGGCTAAGGGTTTGGCACAGAGCATTTCGTGCATCTCCGGATTATTCGGAGAAAGTACGATCAGGACATCACTCTTTTCGATCACCTCTTCCTGTGTTTCGCATAGAATGACTCCGAATTTTTCTGCCCATGCTTGATTGGACATACCCTGAGCATCCTGATATCCCCAGGCATAAACAACCTCATATTCTCCTTCGGATGCATCATGGATCATCTTCGGATAGTTATTTGCATGCCAGTTGTCCAGTTCAAAATCGATAAAACCAACCTTTTTCATAAGGATCCTTCCTCTCTTCTCTAAGAGATCTCCTTTTCAGGAGTTTGCTGTGACAAAAAAGCAAAAGGAGTCCTGATCCGACTCCTCTTGATAATGACTTATACGTAGAACAAGAGCTCTCTGTAGTTAGGATAAGGCCACTTCTCTTCAGAAGTCAGGAACTCCATGCCATCGACAGCCTCACGAAGTTTCGCCATGGCAGGAACGACCTCATCACGGAAATGATGTCCCTGCTCAGTCATATCCGCAAAGCTCTTTGCGGAATTGACGACTGCCTCCAGATGCTCCAGCGCACTGTAGGTCTCGCTGCTGAGATCTGAGAGTCTTTCCACCAGTCTGGACTCATGGCTCTTGATGGCGCCACCCAGAAGCTGCTGCTTATTCAGCGCAGTCTGGCAAAGATCATTGACATAACCGCTGACAGCGGGAAGGATATCCCGATAGGTCATGTCGATCATGGTCAGTGCTTCCAGGTTGACCGTCTTGATATAGCTTTCCAGAGAGATCTCATAACGGGATTCCAGCTCTGCCTTGGTGAAGATATGATGCTTATCGAAAAGCGCGATATTCTTCTCTGCAAGATAAGCCGGCAGTGCATCGACCGTGGTCTTTGCTTCCTTCAGGCCGCGGCGCATTGCTTCCTCATGCCACTCATTGCTGTAGTTATTTCCGTTGAACAGGATACGCTTATGCTGACGGATCACCTTAACGATCAGCTCGTTCAGTGCGGTGGTAAAGTCTACACCCTCCGCCATCTTCGCTTCCAGTTCATCCGCAAAGAGGCAAAGGGACTCGGCAACGATGGTATTGATGATCACATCGGGATCGGAAATAGACGCACCGCTTCCGGGCATACGGAACTCAAACTTGTTACCGGTGAAGGCAAAGGGCGAGGTTCTGTTTCTGTCTGTCGTATCCTTGGGAATACGGGGCAGGATATGAACACCGACCGTCATTGTCTGTCGATCCTTCTGCTGGTAATCACTTCCCTGTTCGATGGTATCCAGGATCTCCTTCAGCTCATCACCGAGGAACATGGACAGGATCGCAGGAGGTGCTTCATTGCCGCCCAGACGATGATCGTTGCTGGCACTGGCAACGGATACACGGAGCAGATCCTGATAGTCATCCACTGCCTTGATCACAGCGCAGAGGAACAGAAGAAACTGCGCATTTTCACTAGGAGACTCACCGGGCTCCAGCAGATTGATGCCGGTATCCGTCGTCAGAGACCAGTTGTTATGTTTACCGGAACCATTGACTCCGGCAAAGGGTTTTTCATGAAGCAGACATGCCAGTCCATGACGACGAGCCACTTTTTTCATACTCTCCATCATCAGCTGATTATCGTCCAATGCATTGTTACAATCTTCAAATACAGGTGCCAGCTCATGCTGCGCAGGAGCTACCTCATTGTGCTCCGTTTTAGCGGGAATTCCCAGTTTCCAGAGTTCTTCATCCAGATCGGTCATGAATTCCATAACCTTGGGCTTAATCGTTCCGAAATAGTGGTCTTCCATTTCCTGTCCCTTGGAGGGACGGGCACCAAACAGTGTACGTCCGGTAATGACCAGGTCAGGACGCAGATAGTATTTATGGCGATTGATCAGGAAATACTCCTGCTCCGCACCGACCGTCACCGTAACACGCTTTACATCATCCTTGCCAAAGAGCTTCAGAATACGCAGCGTCTGCTTGTTGATCGCATCCACACTGCGAAGAAGAGGGGTCTTCTTATCCAGTGCTTCTCCGCCGTAGGCATAAAACACGGTAGGGATACACAGGGTATGATCCTTGATGAAGGCATAGGCAGAGGGATCCCATGCGGTATATCCCCTGGCCTCAAAGGTGGAACGAAGACCTCCGTTGGGCAGAGAAGATCCATCCGTCTCGCCGCGCATCAGTTCCTTGCCCTTGAAGACCATGATGACCTTTCCGTCCTTCGTGGGATGGATAAAGCTGTCATGCTTCTCTGCGGTAATTCCGGTCATGGGCTGGAACCAATGAGTATAGTGGGTAGCACCATGCTCCGTAGCCCAGTCCTTCATGGCAGAAGCTACCGCATCCGCGATCTCCACATCCAGACGACGGCCGTCTTTCATGGTCTGCTTCAGCTTCAGATAGACGTCCTCCGGCAGGTAAGCCTTCATCGCATCATCGCCGAAGACCAGACTACCATACATTTCCGGAATGCGGTTTTTCATTTCTTTCTTTTCCACTGTATTTCTCCTAACAGGATAAAGATCCCTTCGATTTACTTTCCTATTAACTTCTTTTTATCAATCGATCAGCTGATAATCTAAAAGCGTGCGCTCCCTGATCGTATCCTTCCAGAGAAGACCATGACTCTTGTACTCGATCTCACCTGCCTGAGAATCATAAGGATCCTGACGGGTATACTGTTTTTCAGGGATCAGACCTGCCTGATAGGTATCGTTCGCAGCCATACGGTCTGCATCCAGGTTGCAGAAATAATGGTTCCAAAGCAGCTCGTTGCCTGCTCTGTATGCCGATCCACCGTAGGAACAATCGGTAAAGCACCAACCAAACTTTTCCGTATAGAACATAGCCCAGTCATGCATACCGCAATCGGCAGGCTCATCCATGAAGGCAGGTGTCACACACAGACCACTCTGCCACCTTGCGGGAATTCCGGCCAGACGGCACAGCGTAACAAACAGCAGTGCCTGTACACCACAGTCACCCTTCTGTCCCAGTGCGGCATACTCGGGGATCTCTTCCAGAGTAAAGTACGTACGCATAAAGGAATATACAACCTTGGTGGTCACATAATCATAAAAACGGCGAGCCAGCTTCATAGGATCGGTCTCATCACCTGCGAGCTCCTTATACAGAGCACGGATAGTAGGTGTAAAACGAATGTGAGGATATACCTCCTCCAGATCAGCCTCTGTATAGGTTTCCTCTGTCTTTTCGGAGGGAACCTTGGAGGGATCTACATATTCTGCTGTAGAGTCGTACTCATACTCAACAATGAAAGGATGATTTTCTTTCATTTTCTCGCGGAAGGAAACCGTGCGATGAGGTTGGTCCTCACTGCCGATCTCAACGATCACGCCTTCTGCCTCATTCATTGCAGGAATGGTACGCAGGATGCGGATATTGGACATATTCTTCTGGGGCTTCGGAATGGGAAGATGGACCAGTACCTCTTCCTCGCAGAAGCTCTCAGGCTTGATCTCGATCTTTGCCTGAAGAGCGATATGTGCTTTGACATAGCCCTTCTCTTCCATGATGGCGTGAGCTTTTTCTCTCAGCTTGGTCGTTGCGGTCTCGTTGAAGGACTCCTGGATCTTTCCGGCACGGCGGGCAATATCCGGCTGTACCTTTACCAGGGTCTCATAAAAACGGGTGGCGGTGTGAGGTTTTCCGTTGATATAGATCCAATCGACCTTTCCCTGATCCATGAAGCTTTCCAGTTCTTCCATGGTAAAATCAGGGATCTCCTCCTGTACGACTTTGACTGCCTGTTCCAGATCATATCCATAGTCCAGAGGAAGTCTTGCAAGGATCTCTCTTTCGACCTGTAAACGCTGCTTGACAAATTCAGGCGTGCGATCGGATGCAAGATAGACTTTGATCAGTCTCTCGCAGCGGTCAAAATCTCCGCACCACTTAGCTTTCAATATATCTTCCGGCAGTTCCACTGCCAGGATCTTGATATCATCCTGTTTCATAACACACCTTTTTTCTACTGGGTTGATTCATGGAGATCTATGACATATCTTTGATATATGTGTATAAACCCCCATTTAAAGTTGTCTTACAAGTATGCACCCGACAACCTATGATTGTCAAGCAAGGGCCAGGGCAAAATAAAAAGATCGCATCCCAAATCGAAATGCGATCTTTTATCTGGCACTTTCCAAAGCCGTCTACCGGGTTTAGGTCCCCCTACCTTGAAGTGCCTTTATCTGTGTTTGCTCTCCTCGCCAGCCAGTGTCCTAACAGGCAAGGAAGATTATAACATCCGGGGTTATAAAAGGCAATGCCTGTAACAGAAATGTAATACATTTTTTTGCAAAAAACCACAAGACCTTGTGGTTTTTCAAAAAGCAAACCACAAAAGAACGGGTCAGGGGCCCTTGGTGCTCCAAGGGTATTTTCACAGGACAAGGAAAAAGCCTGATCTTCTTTTTTCATGAAGATCAGGCTCTGTATATCTCAATTTAACAACCGCAATCGGCGCCTTTTGCCTTACATAATTCACAGGCTGTCGGTGCCGCTGCGACACCTCCCAGTGCCGTCTCACGAAGCTCGTAGGGAAGCGATCTTCCGACACGGTACATAACCTGCAGCATCTCATCAAAGGGTACCAGCGCGCGAACTCCGCTGAGTGCCATTTCTGCGTTGACCAGAGCATTCGCCGCGCCGATCGCATTACGTTTCTGACAAGGTGCCTCCACCAGGCCTCCGATAGGATCACATACCAGTCCCAGCATGGTTCCCAGCACGCTGCCTGCTGCACTCAAGGATGTTTCCGGATCGCCGCCCAGCAGTTCCACCACAGCCGATGCTGCCATCGCTGCCGCAACACCGATCTCGGCCTGACATCCGCCTTCGGCTCCTGCAACGGTTGCATTCTGCATAGCCAGATATCCTACCGCACCCGCATGGAACAGTGCCATGATCATCTGGTCATCAGAAAAACCATAGGTTTCCTGTATCGCACAGAATACACCGGGAATAACGCCGGAGGATCCTGCTGTAGGTGCTGCCACGATCAGACCCATAGAAGCATTGACTTCCAGAACGCCCATAGCATAGGAGGTTGCCTTGGAGATCATCTCGCCGCAAAGAGAACCTTTCTCCTCTCGGTACTGTCTCATCTTTTTGGCTTCACCGCCGATCAGCCCACCCATCGAATGGATCTCACTGGTCTGTCCTTCCTGTACGGCATCTTTCATGATCTGCCAGGAATGACGCATTCTCTCGAATGCATCCTCTCTGGTGGTCTCCATCAGATCGATCTCTCTAAGCATCATCGCTTCCGAGATGGCAATATTCTCCTTCTTACACAGAGCAAGGAGCTGATTTCCATTAGAAAACTGAATCATCTTTCTCCCTCCCTGTTAAAACTTCAAAAGATTGACGCTTTCGATACCGGGGATACGGCGCAGTCTGGGAACCAGATCATCTTCAACATCTCCCTCGATCTCAAAGACTGTGACTGCCAGATCGTTTCTGTTTTCACGATACAGATCGATAAATGCGATATTCACATTGTCCAGATACAGTCTGTCGGTAATACGTGCAATAACACCGGGCTGGTCGTGCTGCATGACTACCAGTGTAGGCATATCTCCATTGATCGTCACTTCCAGACCATTCAGACGGGTAATGCGTGCCTTGCCTCCGCCGATGGAAACGCCCATAACATTACAGGTCTTTCCTTCGTCATCGGTAATGATGATCTCCACCGTATTAGGATGGACATCGGTATCCACTGTATTAGTCTCAAAGTGGAACTCGACCCCCGCCTCCTTTGCATACTGAAAAGAGTCGCGGATTCGCTTGTCCTCGGTGGTATATCCAAGGATACCTGCTACCAACGCACGGTCGGTACCATGTCCCCGGTAGGTTCTTGCAAAAGACCCATAGAGCACAAAGGTCACTTTTTTGATGGGTCTGTCGACGATCTTTCCCGCCATCTGCGCAATGCGCAGTGCTCCGGCTGTATGAGAGCTGGAGGGACCGATCATATTAGGGCCGATCACATCAAATACACTGATCATTTTCCGTCCTCTGCTTTCTGATTATTAGAACTGAACTTCCTTATGTGCCTCAGCGGAATCGTAGATCGCCTGCATGATCTGAGAAGTCTTGATATTGATATCGATATGAGAGGGCAGCTGCTCACGGCTCTCTACATCCTTTACAAATGCAGTGATCTCATTAAGGAAATGATCGGTCTTCTTATAGGTAGGAGTCATCTCGGTAAGAGCGCCATTCTCGGTGCTGTAGACCGTGAAGTTCTGACCATACTGCAGACGGATACCGCCCTTGGTTCCCATGAAGTCGATGAAGGCTTCACCAACACCGATATTCTGTGCCCATGCACCGTTAATGTTGATAACAGGTCCATCGGTACGGATCAGACCCATAACAGAATCCTCTACATCGTAGGTTCCGTTGACATCCTTGGTCATTTCGGACCACATGCTCTCGTATACATAGTTGGGCATATCCTTACCCAGCTTGCAGAAGGTCTCGCCACTGACAGTAACGGGCTTGGGATCTCCCAGACAGTACATAACGATATCCAGATAATGTACGCCCCAATCGATCAGAACACCACCGCCGGCAATTGCCTTAGTCGTAAACGCACCACCAAGACCGGGAATGCTGCGATGTGCTCTCATGGAAATATAAACACTATAGACTTCACCCAGCTTACCCTGATCGATGTAGTCCTTAATACGATTAACTGCGGTATTGAAACGATTGACAACACCGATATTCAGGATACGTCCGGTCTCATGCTGGACCTTCTGCATCTCACAGGCTTCCTGGTAAGTACGAGCCGCAGGCTTCTCACACAGAACATCCTTACCTGCTCTCATGGCATCACAGGAAATCTGACAATGCATATAGTTAGGAGTACAAACAGAGATTGCCTGAACCTCCGGATCGTTCAGTGCATCGTGGTAATCGGTAATAGCGATTCCGCTGCCGTAACGCTCGACTGCCGCTTCAGCACGCTCGGGAATCAGATCACAGAAATATTTAACCTCAGCCAGATCACGGATCTGCATGTAGGAAGGGATATGTGCGGAATTAGCAATGGTACCGCAACCAATGACGGCAACAACAACTTTGCTCATGATAAGTCTCCTTTTAGATCACTCTATAATATAGGAAAGAATACCTCTCAGAGAAAGATTCTCTCTGCTCTTTCGATCTGAGAAGTCATCACCCTCATTGTACCAACCTTATCTCTCAAATTCAATCGTATATAAGCCATTTTACTGATTGCGATTTTCCCGTGCTTATGTTATTCTTCATTAAATAACTGTAAACAACAATTATTAATAATCTAAAGGAGGACTACACTATGAATTGTCCACAGTGCGGATCTCAGGTAATGGATGGTGCAAAGTTCTGTACCACCTGTGGCGCAAAACTTCAGGCTCCCGTCGCTGCAGCTATGCAGCAGGCAGTTTATGAAGAACCCGCTGCTCCTGTTTATGAAGAGCCCGCGGTCTCCGCGTCTGCTCCTGTTTACGAAGAACCCGCGGTCTCCGCGTCTGCTCCCGTTTATGAAGAGCCCGTAGCTCCCGTCTATGAAGAGCCTGCTGCTCCCGCTTACGAAGCACCCGCTGCTCCCGCTTACGAGGCACCTGCTGCTCCTGCTTACGAGGCACCTGTTGCTCCTGCTTATGAAGAGCCCGCGGTCTCCGCGTCTGCTCCTCAGTACCAGCAGCCTCAGGCTTATGCTTATCAGCAGCCTCAGCAGTTCCAGCAGCCTCAGTATCAGCAGCCCCAGCAGTTCCAGCAGCCCCAGTATCAGCAGCCCCCCTATCAGGCAGCTCCCGCTCCTGCTGAAGCTCCTAAGAAGAAGGGCAAGGCTGGTCTGATCATCGGTATCATTGCCGGTGTTGTCGCTCTGGCAGCTATCGTTATCGTTCTGATCAACGTTCTTGGCAAGCCCAAGGCTGAGCCTGTTACCGTTAACCTGAACGACTACATCGAGGTAACCTTCACCGGTATCAGCGGAAGTGGTGAAGCTGATGTCAAGTTCAATACCAACAAGCTGAAGGGTGATTTCGAGACCTCTCTCGTTTGGACCTGCAAGAAGAAGAACATGCCCGAAGAGCCTGTTGTCGATCTTCTTTGCGAGAACATCTCCGTATACCTGGATAACTATTATGGCCTGAGCAATGGCGATACCGTTACTCTGGATATCTACGATTTCTTCTCTGATTACGGCGAACTCCTTCCCGACTTCTATGCTAACAATGCTGTCATCACCTTCGAGAACAGCACTGTTAAGGTTGAAGGTCTGGAAGAGGCTACCACCTTCGATCCTTTCGAAGGCGCAACCGTTACCGTTGAAGGTTCTGAAGGAAGCACCTGGGTTACCCTGACTCTTCGTGACGATCTGGAAGTAATGGGCTCCCTTTACATCACAACCGATGATGACACCTGGGCCCTGAAGAATGGCGATGTTATCCACTACTATATCTACGGATATGACGAATTCGAGCAGGAACTCCTCTCTTCCCTGTATGGTATGTATCCTTCCGTTACCACCTGGGACTACACTGTTTCCGGTCTGGAAAGAGAAGGCTATATCACTGATATTGCCGATGTTCCTGTTGCCAGCATGACCACCAGCCTCGAGGCTTCTGCTTATGCATATCTCGCATCTGAGATCTTCTCTCAGCAGGATTACATCGACGGCGGTGTTGTTCTTACCGGTGTTAAGTCTGCCGGTTATTACTTCTTCACTCCTATGGCAGGACATTCTCCTCTTGACCAGAACATCCTGTATGTTATCATGGAAGTATCCGCTGATATCACCAAGGCTGACAAGTCTGTTGAGAACTTCAAGTACTACTACATCACTCGTATCACTGATCTGTACCTGAACACTGATGGAACAGTTACTTTCTACGAGAATGGATTTGATGATTATGGTGAAGGCTTTGGAACCGGCGAGTATCCTTCCTTCGAGTATAGCTGGGATGACCTGACCTGGACCGGTACCGGTGCTCTGACCGTTGCTGAGCTGACCGCTCAGATCAAGGCTGTCGAGACTGTTGACTGCACCTACGTCACCAACATGGAGTAATCCAAGATCTAGCTACTGCTAAACAGTAAAAGAAGACCCGTTGAGCTCAATATCATTGATGCTCAACGGGTCTTTTTCTATGTATTGTTATCCATGTGCCTGATCAGCAGGTCTTCTTACATATGTTATGCAATAGATACCAGATAAGGGATCACATAAGTGATCACACTCATGATCGCCAGTGCCAGGAACAATCCCAGGATCTCTGCAACGATCGCTTTCTTAAACTTAACCCCTAACATGGATGCGATCAGACTGCCTGTCCATGCGCCGGTTCCCGGAAGCGGGATACCGACAAACAGGAGTAGACCGATAAACTCTGCATTCTGTATACGATCCGATTTTCCCATGGCTCCGTTCTCGATCTTTTCTACCAGAGGGCGGAATAGTTTCGTTTTCTTTAACCAGGTAAAGATAGGTGTGATCAGCCACAGCACAAAGGGGATCGGGATCAGGTTACCACATACACAGATCAATGCTGCTTTCAGATATGGAATACCAAACAATCTTGCGGCTACCATTCCACCTCTTAATTCAAGGATCGGTACCATCGAAATAAGAAATGTGATCACTTCAGCCGGGATCACCCCTCCTAAAGTCTGCTGAAACCACTGTATCATCGCGTCAGCCATTGTCTTACCTCCTGATCATATTTACGGAAGTCGTGCGATCAAAGCCGCACCTTCTTCCTTTAATCGTTTTCTCAGCTTCCTGTATTCAGGAAGCACCTTTTCCACCTCTGCCCAGAACATAGCAGAATGGTCCATATATTTCCTATGGCACAGTTCATGTACGACCGTGTAATCCCGTAATTCTTCATCCAGCAGGATCAGTAAAGCGTTCAAAGAAATACTTCCCTTTGATGAACAGCTTCCCCATCTGGTCCTTTGGGTACGGACCGATACAGTGCCATAGGTAACTCCCAGGATCTTTGCCCAGTAATCCACCCTGGCTTTCAGATCCGGTGCAGCCTGTTTGCGTATCGCTACAAGTTCCTTTTCTGACCACTCTACTGTCTCTTGCTTATCTTCTCCCAAGTCTCGCTCCGCTGCTATACGTTGTCGGTAGCGTGCCATATGGGATTCGATCCACCCTTTTCGGCTGAATAAAAACCGCCCGATCTCTTCAGCAGGGAGAAAGCCCGGTGTTCTTACCACGACTTCACCTTTTCGGTTGATCTCGACGGAGATCGTTCTTCTGGAAGATCGAAGGATCCGTACCTCAGAGATTCCTTCCAGATAAGGAGTCGAAAGGAACTCTTGTTTAATTTTTCTCATGTTCCTCTTCCTCCTTTATTTTCATATCGTCAGATAATGAATCCCGTAACAAAGACTAGCACACAACTGACCAGTGCCACAACGGATAGACTGGCCCCCATGTAGGAAAGCACCATGGCTCCGATCGTACCCGCCAGGGCTGTCCAGATAGAACCTGTGCAGTACAGAATTCCCGGAAAAGTCATGGCAGACAAGACTGCGCAGGGAATGTAGGCAAGGAAAGATCTGAGAAATACATTCGTGATCTTTTTCTTGATCAATACCAGAGGAATCGCTCTGACCAGATACGTCACACCTGCCATTACCAGCAGGTAGAGGAAAAACCCAGGTTTTGTCATGCGGCACCTCCCTCTTCCTCAGTGGAAACATCTTTCACAGGAAACAGGATCGCTGCCACTGTAGCAGCTATGACAGCACAGATGATGACACTGAATCCCGTAGGTACCTTGGAAAGAAACGGGAGATAATAGAAACAGCAGCTGAGCAGTGCACCCAGTGCCACAGTAAACAGTGCTGCTTTGCTTTTTCTTGCCTGCGGAAGAATGATCGCCATAAACATGGCATAGATCGCAATACCCAGCGCATCCAAGAGTCTTTGGGGAAGCACCGAGCCAAGGATCGCTCCAAAAGTCGTTCCCAAAGTCCATCCGATGACCGGCAAAGTACTCAAGCCTTCCCAGTACCATCTTGTTACGGGTGTTGTTCTTGCCGTTCCAAGCGCAAAGATCTCATCGGTATTCGTATAGGCAGCCAGCAGTCTCCAACCGCCTCTGACGCTCTCATCCACTCTTTGAGACAAAGTAATCGACATGAGAGCATAGCGGAGATTGATAACAAACTGGTTGATCGCCATCTCGATCAGACTGCCCCCGGCAGCGATGATCGTCAATCCCGCAAATTCACCTGCTGAGGTCAGGTTAAACAAGGAGATCATCGTGGCTTCCCACCAGTTCATTCCCTGACTGATGGCCATGATCCCCAGAGTAAAAGCTACGGGAAAGTAGCCAAGACCAATGGGCAGACCATCTTTAACGCCCTGGACAAACTCTCCCGTTCTTTGTTGTTTATTCATTTATCTCGGATCACTCCACTGTGACACAGGTCTTGACTCGACCGATTCTAGCACCGCTCACGGAAATCTCCAACTGAGTTCCCTTTTCGCAGCGAACGATCCAGGTCACCTTTTTCTCCAGAGGTGCTCTCTGGAATGAGCTGGCACCCAGTCCGCCATTATAACCACCGATACCGCTGAAGCCCTCCAGCTGTCCGATCTCAGTCTTATCCTTACCCTCGATCAGTTCCATTTCACCTTTCAGTTCTACCTTCAAAGGTGTCATAGTCTTCAGCTTTAATCCTTCTTTGAAAACATAGGTGGGCATGTATCCGGTATTCATGACATACGCATCGATCTTATAGACATCGCCTGCCAGGTTGCTTACCTGTACCTTATCAAAGGATACTTTGGGGAATGTCTTGATCAGACGCAGCATAAACCGGGTATGCTTCTCCAGTTCCTGGGGAATATACTTCGGAGGCGGATTCTGTACAACATGCTTGTAGTCGATACCACCGATCTCCACTTCGCCAAGCTGAGGATGTTCAAACTTTGTCCAGTTCTTGATTCCCTCTCCATCGTTATGCTCATCGATCCACTTGACATATTTCAGAGCATGCTGCTCCTGTTCCTCATCCGTGGTCTCAGCCTTGGGCGGGAACTGAACGGGAACACCGGCTCTGGGATCCAGATCCCAGCACTCGATCGTGAAGGCAGGAACACCTACGACAAAGTGAGTGAAATCATCAAATCCGCCATAGGTTGCCTGTGCACCGGCGGGCATATATTCGTCAAAAACATTGATAACAGGGTATCCGTTCTCCTCATGTCCCATCTGACCCAGCTTCTTATACAGTGCCATATCGAAACGATCTGCTTCCTTGGCGGGCTTGAATCCGGGAGTATAGAGGATCTGGCCACCCATGGTATGCATATCGATGACTGCACAGATGTTGGAACGGGACAGAAGGAAATCAGCATTGGCCTTAGTCTCCACATTACTCAGAGGATAGCTGCCTGCACCATGCTGCTCATGCTCCGGTTTCCAGCCGATAGGATAGTTTCTGTTAAAGTCATTACCCAGCTTCTGAGGTGCTCCAACAATATTGATACCATCATAGTCGCGGATGATTCCTTCGGAATAGACATTGTAGAAGGTTCCCTCTGTCTCATCCGGCAGACGCTTGGTCATAACACGAGGATCCTCAGGAGATTCCTTCCAGATACCAAAAGGACTCTTCACACGCATCTTACGGATAACGCCATCTCCGTCCAGATCGGCAGGCTCCAGACCGGGCATCTCGTCGCTGTAAGGATAGATGCGGTCCACACTGCGGACCATTTCCGGATGAGTCAGGTAGTACTCAGATCCATCGGGAGATACTCTGGGAAGTGCATAGATCGTGTAGTTGGCCAGAAGATCCTTGATCTTCTCATCTTCCAGATTGGAAAAGATCACATCCAGCAGATACATGACCGTCATACAACCGGTAATCTCTCCTGCATGGATATTGCCTTCGGTATAAAAAGCGGGCTTATCTTCAAATCCGCCCTTTGAGAGATCCGTAACTTCCAACAGCATGACCTTACGTCCCTCAGGGGTAACAGCCAGCGTATTCAATTTACAAAACTGGGGATAGTTCTGAGCATAACCTTCCAGTCGCTCTCTGATCTCATCGTATGCCATCAGATGGTCATAGACATATGTTACTTTTTCTGTCAGTTTCATCTTAATTTCCTTCCTGTTCCAATACGGTAACACAGATCTCCAGGCCTCGAGCAATATCTTCCAGAGACATAGCCGGCACACCGGGTTTATTCTCTACCTGTTCATTGCAGAAGGGTACATGGATAAATCCACCCTTCACTCCAGGCATTGCCATATGGATCTCATCCAGCAAACGATAGAAGACATCGTTGCACACATAAGTTCCTGCGGAATAGGAAACAGAGGCCTCGAGTCCTGCATTCTTCATTGCCTCTACCATTTTCTTTACGGGAAGCAGTGTAAAATATGCCGTATCTCCGCCTTCACGGATAGGCTCATCCACGGGCTGGTTTCCTGCATTATCCGGAATCCGTCCGTCCTGCAGATTGATGGCGACTCTCTCCGGAGTGATTCCCTTACGTCCTCCGGCCTGTCCGACGCAGATGACCCAGTCAGGTTTTTCTTCTTTCACCGCTGCGAGCACGCAGTCGGCTCCCTCCCCGAACACAACGGGGATCTCTCGTTTTACGATCTCAAAGCTACCGATCTGATCGGGAAGCTTTTTCACTGCCTCATAGGCAGGATTCATGCTTTCACCACCAAAGGGCTGAAAGCCGGTCATGAGTACCTTCATCGACTACTTCTCCTTAAACTCAATGGACCCAGTCAGGGACAGCCAACCTTCTGTTCACTGTATCCCTTTCAGGAAATGTAAATCTTACTAATTATATCGCAGCCTTAGCCTTATCGCAATGAAAAGAAAAGCCCCCGTTCCTTTCCGGTAGACGCTGGAAAGGCCCAGGGGCAAAACATGTACTATCGGTCAATTGGTGAGTGTGACAGCACATGTGCGGAGAAACTTAATAAAAACAATTACCGCCGATGACGACATAAGGAACATCTAAAGTCGCAGGATCCAACCAGTAGGTTCCGTTAAAGTTACGGAAATCACCAAGGTTGTTGATACCGTTCATCGCATCCTCAGCAGCTCTTCTTGCATCTTCACCGGTTCCGTTTTGCAGATAATAATCCATTGCATCGGTCGCAAACTGATAAGGTGCATAGATAACGCCGTAAATAGAATCTGCATATCCGGCTTTCAGTCGGTTGAGTACCGCATTGGCAACAGCCAGACAGCCCTCGTAATTGTATCCGGCTTCAATCTGACAGATAGCTGCCAGATAGTCCAGATCGGAATATTGTACGGCAGGGGTCTGCGGCGCAGGTGCTGCAGGCTCTTCTGCAGGCTCCTTAGCCTTCTCCTCTTCCTGTGTTTCGACAGGCTGAGTTACTTCTTCCTGTACAGTACTTTGGGAAGGAACCTCTTCCTTCACCTCAGAACTTTCTTCTTCCCACTTTGGTTCGTCATATGAAGGCTCGACATATGAAGGTTCTTCGTAGTAGACCTGCTCTTCGTCATAGGTCTCTTCTTCAAGTAACTCTTCCTCTTCTTCCGCCTTCTCGACAGTTTTACCCTCGGCTTTGGATCCGCCGATCTTACTGATCTCCTGATCCAGGTTCTCAATGGCCGCAACTACTTCCGCAGCAGCAACCTCTTCCACACAGAACTCCGCTATACGCATCTCTCCGTCGCAGGTGGAGAAAACCATACTCGGTTCTGCACTCAGTACTCGGACTTCCATCACTTCCTGAGATTCATCGTAAAAAAAGCTATCGTTCCAAAGATCAATGAGCTGTGAATCTTCCGACGCAGCAGGCTCCAATGTAATAAAGAAGGAACCCGCACCCGTCAGGAAAGCCAGAACCATCGTCAGGAACATATAACGTCTGCGTCTTCTTCTGGTGATCATAATCTCTTCCTTTGTCGCGGTTTATCGGTGATCTTGAGTTGCCTTCGCATTTACCACTATATATAGTGTTTGCAGACACCACAAAACCACAAGATTCCGTTAATTCTTTGTCTTCTTTGTGACTTCGTGTTTGTAATATTTGTAACACTTTTGTTATTATACACACAATCCACAAAGTTGTCAACATCTGTGCATAACCCTTTATTTTAGCGGACTCCCCCCCTCACACCCGCATCCGGTAAAGTTGTTACAAATTGTTACAAACACCCATATTTCCATTTATTTGTGACGGTCTTTACGCGACCACCACGCACAATATATTGTGTTTTTACCTTATTCCTTGCACCATATATCTAGTATTCTTCCGTGAAGGATTTGTGAACTTCCAAAAGCCTTCTTGCTAGGTATTTCTGCTTGTGGTAACATTAGCCTGTTATATAAAAAACTACATTATATATAGATAAGAGGTGTCCTATGGATATTATCCTTGCGTCCGCTTCTCCCAGAAGAAAAGAGTTACTTTCTTTTATCTTCCCCGAATTTTCCACCGAACCTTCTTCCGTCGAAGATGAACTGGTTCTTCCTTCTGACATCCTCGCCGAGGAAGAGCCCGAACTTCTTGCCAGGGCAAAGGCCGCTGACATCGCCTCCAGACATCCGAAAGCGCTGATCATCGGTTCCGATACCGTTGTCATTGCCGAAGAGGATAACGGGAACTGGATCACCCTTGGCAAACCTTCTTCCAAGGACGATGCCGCCTACATGCTTCGCTTACTCAGTGGCAAGAGACACTTCGTTGTCACCGGCTGCTGTCTGGCTATGGGCGACAAGATCCACTCCTTCCGTGTCAAGACCGCTGTCGATTTCTATCCCTTAAATGACAAAGATATCGAAGCCTATATTGCAACCAATGAGCCCATGGACAAGGCTGGCGCTTACGGCATCCAGGGAAAGGGATCTCTCCTGATCAAGGGGATCGAGGGAGATTATTACACCGTTATGGGACTTCCCGTTTCCCGCCTGAAGCGTGAGATCGATACATTTCTTGCCTGATGATCAGAAAGGAATCTAACACTTTATGTTAACCGCACTTAAAAAAGAACTTCGCAGTGCCTTTTCCAGCATTGCTCCCTATCTCTTTGGAGCCGCATTATTGGTCGTGATCGGTATCAATACCCTGACCTACTGTGTCAGCGGTACTCTTTCCAACTTTGAATATGCGATCCATTATTCTTCCTGGACGCTGCTGGTCCTTGTTCCTCTGACTGCTCTTTGGATGAACAACCGACTGCACGCTGAGCCTCTTTCCGAGAGCAATTCCGAAGAAGAAGGCATCAGCAACTCCCGCAGTCCTTTTTCCTCTCTTCTCAAGGGAACCCTTTGGGCACCTTCTATCAAAGATCAGAAAGACGCTGCATGGTATAAAGAACAAGGCATTACTTCTTCAGGCCGCGTCGCTGCTGTTTATATTGTGTCTCTTCTGACTCTGCTTATTCCTCTTCTGATCTCTTTACTGTACCCTGTCATCCTGACTGCGTACGGTTTGATCAACTTTGGTGCCGTCTTCTCTGAGCTTCTGGCATTCTTCCTTATGGGATGTGCTTTCATGGCACTGGCTCTTTGTGCTGCTGCCACACAGAAGAATCAGTTATTCACTTTGATCATTACCGCTGCGATCTTAGTGCTTGGATATAACCTTATGGCAATGGTCTCCTTCTGTGGTACGCCCTACAGCGCTATGCTCCTTCTGACCGCCCTGATCGCCATCTGCTTTGGATTCCTGTACCTGGTAACCAAAAATTCCACCTTGGCACTTTTGGTCGCTGCGATCCTGGAGATCGTACAGGTTATCTTCTTCGTTTTCAACCGCGAGTCCTTTGCCCATCTTGCCAGCCGCCTCGCTGCAAAGATCTCCATCTACGAACGTTTTTATACTTTCCTTGGCGGCTTGATGGACCTGCGTGCACTGATCTACTTTATCTCCGTTGCTGCTATCCTTTTTGTTCTTGCTCTGGTCGGTATCGACTATGAAGCACCCGCTAAACTGACCGAAGAAGAGGAAGAAGCCGCACTTCAGCGCAAAGAAAAGCAGCCCGTCTTTGGCAACTATCCCGTTGTACTTCCCGCTATCGTATTGGGATGTGCTCTTGTGATCAACATTCTCCTTCATACGGTTACCGGCACCGCGCTTCTTGCGGATGTATCCGGCACCGGCCTTTTCACCCCTTCCAAGGAACTCAAGGAAGACGTTGCAGCAATCAGCGAAGATATCGATATCTTCTGGATCGTTCAGAACGGAAAAGAAGAAACTTCTACCCGTTCTGTGCTGACCTTCTACGAGGCCATGAGTCCTCGCATCCATCTGGTCCGTTCCAATCCCGCTGTCAAGGATCAGGTTTCCTTCCTGACCACGTATGTCGTTGATGCGATCTACAACAATTCTCTGTTGATCAAATCCGGCGAGTTGACCCGTTTCATTCCCTATGAAAACATTTTTGCCTACGAGACCAAAGAGGTTTCCGGCATGAAAGTCTCTGACCTGGTCATGAAGCTGGATGATGAATTCGACCATGCATTGGAATACTTCAACGGAAATGAGGCTATCAAGGCGTACTTCCTCACCGGCCACGGAGAGGCAACTCTGACCCCCTATTTCCTCGCTTACCTGCAGAGAGAAGATATCTCTATTATCGAACTGGATTCCTTTGAGACCATCCCTGATGATTGTGGTATCCTGATCCTGAATGCACCTGCTTCTGATCTTTCTGACAGTGAAGCAGACGCCATCTTCTCTTATCTGAATGCCGGTGGAGCCATGATGATGACCACTCGTATCCAGTCCACAGAGCAGGAAGCTGACGGAACCTTTGTCACCCCTCGTCTGACCAACCTGGAATCCTTGATGGTCCGCTATGGTGCCGTGCTCCTTCCCGGAATCGTTCTGGAAAGTTCCAAGACCGCTGCCGATTCATCTGCACCTTATCTGATCCAGCCCAATGTCATGGAGCATGAAGTTACCCAGAAGCTGGTCTCTTCTCGAACTGCTCCCGTACTTTCTTACTCTCAGGGTCTCTTGCTGGCCGGCGTGGAGGGCGTAACCAATGCACCGCTGCTTTTGACTTCCACTGAGAGTTATTCCAAGGTTGCCGGAACACTCTCCACCACTTTGAACAAAGAAGAGGGCGATCTGGATGGCCCTCTCGCACTGGCAGCTGCCCTGCAGGATGGAGATACCCGTATTGTCTGGGTCGCATCCGCCAGTTTCCTCGTAGAGGAAGTCAGTGATCTGAGCGGCAACGGAAATGTCAATTTCCTCTCCGGCATCATGAGTTTCCTGAATGGCGGTCGTACCGTCCATGAGACTCTTGCCTCCAAGCTCTACAATATGGGAACATTGCATATGGCCAATGAGTCCACCGCTTCCCGTATGACACTGCTTCTGTGCTTTGTTTTCCCCTTCCTTTACCTGATGATCGGTCTGTCCTTCCTGTTCACCGCACTGTATAAGAAGAATAAGGCTGCTCAGGAAGCCCTTCTTGCCAAGCAGAAAGAAGAAGACGAAAGAAGAGCTCAGGAAGAAGCCGAGAAACAGGCCCGCCGCGAAGCTTTGAGAAAACAGCGCGAAGAAGCGACTAAGGCTGCTATCGAGGCTCAGAGAGCTAAGAAGAAAAACGCCCAGAAATAACATTACATAAATTTCAAGAAACAAAAGAGCCATTTGGAATCGTGCATACGCAATGCTTCCAAATGGCTCTTCTGTTTCTCTGTCTCTGTAGTTAGGTAAAAATTCTTATCTCTGTCTGTCGCATTATCAGGCGTCTTCGTTGGTTAATAAGTCCGGTAACGATGGCTGTCCTGAAATCACTGTTTCTGCGACAGGCATTTCTTCTGTCAGATCCGGAATGACTGCTAGCAGAACCTCTTCCAGTTCGGCCTCCGTCGCTTCCATCCATACGTGGACCAAAGGAATACCGGCTGCCATATAGGCACGGTCCACAAACAGATCTCTCTCTTTTCTGTCCTCTCTTTCATGAGAAGGATCATCCAGCTCGACGCCGCAAAGCACTTCCAACGTCTCGGGATCATACAGAACAAAATCTGTATGCTTTGCCTTGATCTTATTAAAATAACTCATATAGTTCTCCGTCTTTGGCGCTACCGCAAGAACATCCGCCAGACGAAGTTTTACCAAAAGGAGCCAACCATGTTTCTGAGCCACAGCCGCCAAAGTACGGTAAAATGCTTCTTCCCTCTTCGAAAACAGTTCCCGTTCTACATAAGGAAACTTTTCTCTTGGTCTTAACCAATAGACGACCAACATCAAAAGGATCACGCCCGCAAACACCAGGCCGATCATGATCAATTTTTCTTTCATTGCTGCTCCTTTCCTCTCCGTCCCGGGGGAACATCGATCGGATATAAGAAAAGCTCCGAACCACTTGGTTCGGAGCTTATTTAGTGCAGTGGGCGGGACTTGAACCCGCAAGCCGTATGTATTAGGCACTAGATCCTTAGTCTAGCGCGTTTGCCAGTTTCGCCACCACTGCATATCTCTTTTGAAGACGAATGTTATTCTATCATTATACGCTCACAATGTCAAGCATATTCTTTCTTCCTTTTTGTGATATACTGTCCTATACACAATTTACGTATCTATCACCAGATTTCAGGGAGGTTTCCATGTCTCATCTTATCGAAGGCGTTCCTTTTATTTCTCAGCTGATCAAGTATCCTACCGGATGTGAGAGTGTTGCCTGCATCATGGCCCTTCAATATCTTGGTTATACCGGTACCGTGGATGACTTCATCGACAATATCCTCGAAAAAGGAAAGATGCCTACCAAGCAGACAGATGGCACCTATACCGGGGATGACCCCTGGAAATGTTTCCCCGGCAACCCTTACTCCATGGATGAAGGTTGGGGCTGCTTCGCTCCTGTTCTGGAAAAGGCAGTCCATAAGATTCCGGGATATCAGCCCACGATCTACTATTCCAAGACTCTGGACGAGCTGAAGACCTTTATTGACCAGGATATTCCCGTTATCTTCTGGGGCACCATCAACTTTGCCGCCCCCAGAAAGAGTCTTTGCTGGACGACTCCGGAAGGACGAACCATCGAGTGGTATTCTCCCATGCATTGCACCCTGCTTATCGGTTACGATGATGACGGGTTTATCTTCAATGATCCTACCAGCGGCGAACGCGCTCACTTTTCCGAGGAAGCAGTTCTTGCGGGATACAAAGCCCAGGGCTGCCAGGCAATGATCATAGAAAAAATCTGATGTTCTCTTTCCACAGATTCTTTCATAGCAAAGCTGTTTCAATTCACATACCGGATACAAAAGAACTCCGATCAAAGCGGGCTATCTTGCTTTGATCGGAGCTCTCTATATTATCGATAATATTTCTATCTATATATTACATCTGTACGACTCTTCCGCTCTCCTGTGCCTCATAAGCAGCTGCGGAGATCTGCTGGATCCACAGTCCCTGCTCGATCGGAACAGGCTCTTCGGTATTTTCCAGAACGGACTGTGCGAAAGCATCTACTTCCTTAGTATACATGTCAGAGAAGTTATCCTCCAGCTTCAGGGGTTCCCATCCGCCGTTCTCATTACGGATCATACCTTCCACGGTACCACCCTCTACCTGACCGACACTGTTTCGTAAGATAGCTGTTCCCTTGGTTCCATAGATCTCCAGAAGGCTTCCCTCCGGTCCCTGGAACTCATTGAATGCTCCATCGATATACGCAACGGCACCATTCTCCAGCTTGATCAGCAGATTGCAGACATCATCTACATTGTAATCAAAGGTTCTGGTTTCCGTGAATCCGGTAATCTGCTTGACCTTACTTCCGACAATATATTCCACCAGGTCGATATTATGGACGCCCACATCCATCAATGCTCCGCCACCGCCCAGTTCCTTGATCTGTCTCCAGGTATTGGGCATGGAAGGATACCAGAACACCTGCTGTACTCTGGCAGAAACGATCTGACCAAACTTGCCATCCTCGATCATCTTCTTCAGCTGCTGATGGAAGGTATGAAAACGCATCATGAAAGCAGTTCCGGCATGGATCTTGGCATCACGGCAGATCTTGACCATCTCTGCTACTTCTTCGGCGCTCTTTCCTAAAGGCTTCTCGCAAAGGACACTCTTACCGGCTTTCGCACAGAGTTCAACCTGCTCCTTATGGGCGAAGACAGGAGAACCGATGTAGACGATGTCTACCTCAGGACACTCTACCAAGGCTTTTGCGTCCGTAAAGGTCAGGATATCAGAACCATTCTGTTCCTTGACCCACTGAGCCATAGAAGAGAGAACCTCTTCACTGACGTCCATGATGGCTGTCAATTCTACATTCTGTGCTTTCAGGATTCCGGGAATCGTTCTCTTCTTGGCAATTCCACCGGCACCGATAACACCGATCTTCAGTTTCTTCATAATCTCTCCTTCCCGAGCATCGTACTCATTGCTTCGGTTGAATAAAAAAGACCGGTTTTACACCGGTCTGATCTTTTGTAAAAATATTTTTCTCAGTTGCCGTGTTCGACACTTTCGAATCTTGGATAATAGACCCAATAGGCTTTACCCAGTATCTTGTTTCTCGCCACAAAAGTGTGGGCCCAGTATCTGGAATCATTGGAATGATTTCGATTATCACCCATCATGAAATAGTGTCCTTCCGGAACATGATAGGGGCCAAAATCTAATGCTTTGGGTGTCTCTGCCAGATAAGGCTCATCGATCTTGGCACCATTGACATAGGTAACGCCGCCCTTGACTTCGATTACATCACCGGGAACACCGATCAAACGCTTAACGAAGATCTCAGACTCCTTGTCAGGGTTTCTGAAAAACACAATATCTCCCTGCTTAGGCTCCTGAAACCAGTAGACCGTTCTTAATCCAAGAACTCTGTCTCCTGTCATAATGGTTCTTTCCATAGAACCACTGGTAACCTGTGCATTTACGATAATAAAGGTATTCATCATGATCGCTGCTGCTAGCGCAACGATAATAATGAGTATCCAACTTCCCATCTCCTGCAGAACAGTAAGTTCCGTCTCCTGGCGCTGGGAATTCAGTGATTCACGGATCACTTTCGTCAAGGATCTCTCCGTCATTTCTGTCTAAGCCCCTTCTTCTCTCGTCTATAGGAAGGTGTTCTAAGTACGCCTGAGAGGATTCGAACCTCCGGCACATGGTTTAGGAAACCACTGCTCTATCCCCTGAGCTACAGGCGCATAAGATCAAGAAGGCTCAACGCCTTCTTGATCTTAAGGAGTTTACAACAAACTCCTTATTATATCAATTATTCTTGGATCAAGCGTTCTGCAGGAAGGAGATGTATGCACGATAGGTCTCGTATACATCAGCCTTGGAAGCTACTTCCCAAGGTGCATGCATGCTGTGAAGCGGAACACCAAGGTCAATGACATCCATGGAATACTCAGCCAGGATGAAAGCAATCGTTCCACCGCCGCCCTGGTCAACCTTACCAAGTTCAGCCATCTGGAAACGAACATCGCTATCTTCCCAGATCTTACGAAGAGAAGCAATGTACTCCGGAGGAGCATCGTTGGAACCGCTCTTTCCGCCGGAACCGGTGTACTTATGCAGAACCGGACCATAGCCAAGGAAGGGAGCATTATTTCTCTCATGAACTCCGGCATAGTTGGGGTCGAAGCCTGCACTTACGTCAGAAGAAAGCATCTTGGAAGCAGCCAGCATACGACGAAGCTTCAGTTCGCTGTAGCAACCAGCCAGCTCCATGATCTCAGCCATGCAGTTCTCAAAGAAACGGCTCTTCATACCGGTTGCACCGACAGAACCGATCTCTTCCTTATCGACCAGCAGGGTAACGAAAGACTTGGTGGGGATAGTATCTGCAAACTCCAGCTGAGCAGCGGCGGAAGTATAAGCACAGACACGATCGTCATGGCCATATGCCAGGACCATACTACGATCCAGACCGAGGTCACGAGCAGCACCTGCAGGAACGATCTCGAACTCGGAAGAATTAAAATCTTCTTCGGTCATGTCATACTTTTCCTTCAGGATATTAAGGATATTCTTCTTTACAGCTTCCTTTGCATCTGCGTCCGTTACAGGAATGCTTCCTACGTTAACATTCAGATCCTCACCGGTGAAAGCTTCGCCAAGAGACTTACCTCTCTGGTCCTTGCCAAGATGGGGAAGGATGTCGGAAATACCAAGAACCGGATCGGAAGGATCTTCACCAATGACAACATTCAGCTTGGTTCCGTCCTTCTTTGCGATCACACCATGGATTGCCAGAGGCAGGGTGACCCACTGGAACTTCTTGATTCCGCCGTAGTAATGAGTCTTGAACATAGCAAACTCAGAATCCTCATACAGGGGATTGGGCTTGAGGTCAAGTCTGGGAGAATCGACATGAGCACCCAGAATGCTGAGGCCCTTGGTCAGATCTTCGCTTCCAAGCTGGAAGAGCATTGCGGACTTATCTCTGTTGTTTGCATATACCTTATCTCCGGGTACAAGCTTCTCACCCTTTGCGATGAGTTCTTCCAGATTACGATAGCCCTTTGCTTCTGCCATACGAATGACTTCTGCTACAGACTCGCGCTCCGTCTTGCACTTAGACATGTATGCCTTGTATCCTTCGTTAAAGTCAAAGGCTTCCTTTTTGCGTTCGTCGCTGTAAGTCAGCCACAAGGATTTCTTTTCCAAAATGTTTACCTCCTGATGCTATAAATTGCATAGCGCATGAGTACCTTTTCCGTCTTCGAAACATCCAAAGAGCAGAAAAGACGTGTATATAATAATAGCACGAAAGTCCCCCTTTGAACAACTGTCCAGTTAAAATTTCGAGTCTTTCTTCTTCGTGCTGGACCATACTTTTCAGACGTATTTTCCCTTCATCGTTTCTTCATGTAACCTTAACGTGCAGTCACTTTTCTTTTGTGTATTCTTTTGCTATAATGTGTTTCGTTCGTTAAAAAAACAACACACCCGCAATTAATTAACCATGATTAACGAAATTATATTAAGAATCCGCAAAGATCCCTGGCTCTTCTTAAGACGATTTCTTGTAGTTCTTGGTACATTTGTTTTTCATTGCCTGTCCTATGCTATCCCAAGATCTATACTACATAGTGAACATTACCATTTGATCTCCACCTCTTTGGATGAGATCATTCCCTTTGTTCCCTTTTTTATCGTCTTTTATGTGGGCGCATATGTCCAGTGGTTCATCTATTATCTGCGCCTGCTCCTTGAAAAGAGTGATCAGCCCTATCGCTATGTTTTTGCTGAGCTTTTAGCCTGTACGATCACCGCTGTGATCTTTCTGGTAGCTCCCATCACAATGAACCGTCCGGATGTCACCGGCACTGACATCTTTTCCATCATCACCCGCTGGATCTATGCCAGTGATACTCCAACCGAGCTGCTTCCCTCCCTTCATTGTATCCAGAGCTGGTTTGTCCTTCGTTATATTTTCAGCACTCGACGTGATCATGAAGCAAAACACTGGCAGATCACTTTTTCTTCCGCCTTTTCTTTCTGTGTCTTTGCTTCCACCCTATTGGTAAAGCAGCATCTGATCTGGGACACTATCAGCGGCATCGCTCTGGCAGAGATCTGTCTGCAGATCTCCCAGCCTGCCATCTACATGAAACTCAAGCGTCTCATCGTTGGTCCTTCCGGCCAAGAAAAAAAGCAGTGACATCACAGTCACTGCTTTTTTAGTACACCCGGAGGGATTCGAACCCCCGACGCGCGGTTCCGGAAACCGCCGCTCTATCCCCTGAGCTACGGATGCATAAGTTCCAGAAGGCTCAATGCCTTCTGGAACTTAAGGAGTTTGCAAGCAAACTCCCAATTATTCTTCAAATCTCCGCGGAATTCTTCTGCGGAGATTTGATTATATCGTTTTTCCCTGTTAAAAGCAAACGAATTTTCTCTGCACTTTTTGTTTAAGGCTCGATCAACGCGAATTTCTCGATGACTTCCGCAACGCCACCTTCGTTATTGGTCCTTTCGGTGATGTAATCTGCTGCCTCTTTTACTGCCGGCGCACCGTTTTTCATGGCAACACCGATTCCTGCATAGCGGATCATAGAGAGATCATTTTCCAGATCTCCGACCGCCATCATCTCGTCTTTGCTGATTCCAAGGATCTTGCCAAGGGTATCCATTCCGACACCCTTATCTACCTTTTCATCCAGAAACTCCAACAGATACGGAGCCGTCACATTGCCTACGACACCTCTGGGAAGATTTCCCTCAACTCTGGATTTTAATTCCAGGATCCCATTCAAAGGCGCCTTTACATCCGGTTCCTTTCCGGTCCTTTGGAAATAGCTCATCTTGATAACATTCGAAGCTTTCGTCAGAAGATCCTCGACAACCACCGGATGTGTATGGGTTACCTTTTCATAGAAAGTCGTTGTCTCATCCCAGCGCTGCACATAGATATTGTCATCTGTATACAGCTGAATATTCAATTCGTCCATCATAGGAACTCCCATACGGACGATCTCTCTGGCTGCCTCATCCTGCATGTAGGACGATGCCATGATCTTGCCGCTATCTGCAGCAAAGACGATCGCACCATTCAGGGCAATACCATACTGACCGGGAACATTGAGCTGCAACTCTTCCATGAGAACCGCAAGACTCTGCTGCGATCTTCCTGAACACAAAACGACTTTGAGCCCTTTGTCGATTGCCTTCTTAATTGCTTCCTTATTAGCAGTGCACACTGTTTTGTTATCGGATAACAGTGTACCATCCAGATCCAATGCGATCAGTTTAATCATGCTTTCAGTGAACGGAGCATTCCAAGAAGTCGCTCCAATTCGTCCTCCGAATAATATTCGATCTCAATCCGACCCTTCTTCTTTCCGGGAAGGATCTGTACTTTCGTTCCAAAGATCTTCTGCATCTCTTCTCCGGCTGCATCAAACGCCAGTTTTTCAGCGCGCTTCATTGGATCCTCATCCTCAGAGGGATCTTCCTTTACTTTGGAAGCTGCTTCCACGGCCTTCTCCAGCTGACGGACACTCCAATTATCACTGATGCATTTCTTTGCCAGAGCCTGACGCAGGTCTGTATTCTCTACTCCTAACAGAACCTTGGCATGTCCAGTCGATAAACTTCCCTCAGCTACCATGGTACGAAGTTCCGGATCCAGGCGGAGAAGTCTCAGGGCATTGGCTACTGCCGGGCGGCTCTTTCCCACCTTGGATGCAATGTCTTCCTGTGTCAGATGATATTCTTCTGCCAGACGCTGATAAGCCTGTGCTTCTTCAATGGGATCCAGATTTTCTCTCTGGATATTCTCGATCAAAGAAACTTCCAGGATCTCCTGGGCATTGTACTCCTTGATCAGAACAGGGATCTTCTTAAGTCCTGCTTTGATCGCAGCTCGAAAACGTCTTTCTCCTGCAATGATCTGATAATAATCGTCCTTTTTCTGGACCAGCAGAGGTTCCAGAACACCAAACTGCTTGATCGAATCTGCCAGTTCACTCAGGGCTGCTTCATCAAAATTCTTACGAGGCTGAGTCTTATCCGGGCTCAACAGTGCTGTATCGAGCATCTGGATCCCTGAAAGGTCTTTTTTAGTCTCCGTTTTCTTTTCTGCAGCGGGCTTCTTAGCTGCTGTAGATTTTTTTGTTTCTTTTTCGATCGGCTGTACCGGTGTCGTATCCTCTGCGCCACCGATCAGGGCATTCAATCCTCGTCCTAATCCTCTCTTTTTCGCTGTTGCCATAACTATTTCTCCAATTCCTGTCTATCAGATGATCACTTCACTCTTTTTACAAACTCTTGTGCCAGATCCCGATAACTTTCTGCTCCTTTGGAACTTCCATCATAATAGATAATGGGAAGTCCAAAGCTGGGAGCTTCTGCCAGACGCACATTACGGGGAATCTTTGTTTCGTATACCTTTTTAGGTAGAAAAGCCGTAATCTCATCAACAACCTGCTGACACAGATTAGTTCGACTGTCAAACATCGTGAAGACGATTCCCTCGATCTCGATCTTTGGATTCAGGCGCTGTTTTACCAGATTGATGGTATTGATCAGCTGTGTCAATCCTTCCATGGCGTAAAACTCACACTGGATCGGTACCAGAATAGAATCCGCTGCTTTGAACGCATTGATCGTCAGGATATTTAATGAAGGAGGGCAGTCGATCAAAATAAAATCGTACTTTTTCTTTGTGGATCTCAGTTCCTTGTCTAACATAGATTCTCGATCGTCCACACCGATCAGTTCCACCTCTGCTCCGGCAAGATCCACGCTGGAAGGGATCAGGTCTAACTGAAAATCCGGCATTGCCTGTATCGCTTCCGAGATCTTGCAATCCTGAAGAAGCATCTCATAGCTGGTGTTGAATAGTTTTTCCTTCTCAATGCCAAAACCACTGGTGGTATTACCCTGGGGATCCAGATCTATGATCAACACCTTTTTCCCGGCTTCCGCCAGACATGCTCCCAGATTGACCGTCGTCGTGGTCTTTCCAACGCCACCTTTCTGATTGGCGACTGCAATAACTTTACCCATTAATGTCTACCCTCAAAATATATTTCAAAGGAATGTTCCACGTGGAACATTCCCACCCTCTTATAATTTATCTATATGTTCCACGTGGAACATTTTCTGTTAAACATTATACCGCACAATCCCTTTTTCTTCTATACGAAAGATAGAATTCCTCATTCACTCATAATTTTCGAATATACTCGTAAAAAAGGAACATATTTTGCTTTCAATCACCTGTATAACTGATAGAAACTGTTTTATAATGAATTCAACATTAATTCAAGGAGTCCTACCATGAACAGCAATCTCATCAACCAGTGTGATCTTTTTCTCGACAACTACAAAGCCATCGACCATGCATTTGCATGGGAAGGTAACATGATGGCTCTGGCTGCTGCTTCCGTATTCACCGAAAACAACGTACGTGTTACCGACGAGTCTTTATCTCGATCCAGAGACCTGCTGAAATCCAAGACTTCTATTTTCTCTGACTATCGCAGCAACGTCAAAGTTCCCATGATCTGCAAAATGGCTCTTTCTTCCGATCCCGAAGAGTATTTCGCTCAGGTCGACCATGTATATCGAATCTTAAACAAAAAGAAGGTATTTGGTAGTGAATATCGTATTCTGGCTGCCATTTCCATCTGTGATCATGTGTCCCCGGATGAATATGAGTCTATCATCGAAAAGACCAATACCATCTATGCTTCCATGAAGGAAAATCATCCTTTCCTTACCTCTGATGAGGATGTTACCTTTGCTGCCATGCTTGCTATCTCCGGAATCGATCCTACAGTTCTTACTGAAAAGATGGAATCTGCCTACGCGATCCTCAAGAAGAGTTTCTCTGACAGAAATGCTCTTCAGTCCCTTAGTCATGTACTTTCCTTATACCAGGGATCTATGGAAGATATCTGCCAGAAAGTCGCAACGATCTATAACTTGTTGAAGGAACAGAAGCACCGTTTCAGCAGTGATATCAAACTGGTCTCTCTGGGCGTTCTGGCGCTGACAGATGCAGATCCTCGGATCATTGTAGAAAACATAATCGAAGTAGATGAGTATTTGAAAGATCATCGCGGACTGGGAAATTTTGTTCTCGGTGCCACAGAAAGACGTATGTTTGCTGCTCAGCTGGTTCTAAGCCAATATCACCAGGCAACTCCCATCGCCGGAGATTCCCTGCTTAGCAATGCTCTGGCTGTTACCATTGCAACAGAGGTTAGTATGGCTGCCTGTACTTCTGCTTGCGTTGCTGCCGCCAACGCTTCTCATTAATCCACCACAAATGTTCCACGTGGAACACTGCCCCTATAACTTAATGTTCTACACAGAAAAATGTTCCACGTGGAACATTTTGGTATCTGTCAAAAAAGAGCTGTGAAACTTTGCATGTTTCACAGCTCTTTTCTTAAGATCGCCATAATGGCGTAATTCTTTTGCGAATTTTTTTACATCTCAAGATTGTTTACATCTTCTCGGGTGCTTTCACGCCGATCAGATACAAGCCCTGTTTCAGGATCTGCGTCGTTACATCCGTCAGCTTCAGTCTTGCTTCACGCTCCTTATCACCAGCGGAAAGGATCGCATTTTCGTGATAGAAACGATTGTAAGCACCGGCCAGAGCGACAACATAGCGGGTGACGATATAGGGCTCATACTTTTCCTGAGCTTCCTTGACCTTAGCGGGGAATGCTTCGATCTGCTTCAGGATTTCCTGAGAATACTCGTCGGTCAGACAGGAGAAGTCAATTTCCTTAGCTGTACCTCTTTCCCATCCTGCTTTACGCAGAACGTTGGAAGCACGGGCATAGGTGTACTGTACGTAAGGACCGGTCTCTCCATCAAAGTTCAGAACGTTATTCCAACTGAAAGTAACTTCCTTGATACGGGAATTAAACAGATCATGGAATACTACCGCTCCGACACCGACCTGCTCAGCGACTTCATCCATGTTCTCCAGATCAGGATTCTTTTCCTCCATGATCTGTCTGGTCTTAGCCGTTGCCTCCTTCAGAAGATCCTCCAACCAGATAACATTACCGCTTCTGGTGGACAGCTTACCCTCTTCCAGAGAGATCAGACCGTAGGGGATGTGAACCAGATCCTTTGCCCAGTCAAAGCCCATTTTATCGCAGACCTTAAACCACTGGTCAAAATGCAGATTCTGTTCCAGACCGGTAATATACAGATTCTTATAGAAATCGAAAGTTCTCTTACGATACATTGCAGAAGCAATGTCACGAGTCGCGTACAGAGTACTTCCATCCTTCTTCAGTATCAGGCAGGGAGGCATATTATCCTCTGACAGATCAACGATCTTCGCACCTTCGCTGTCCGTCAGCAGATTCTTTTCCTCCAGCATTTTGATGAGTTCATCGGTCTTATCCCAGAAGTAGCTCTCTCCCTGATAGGAATCGAATTCAACATCCAGCAGCTCATAGACCTTCTTTACACTCTTCAGAGAAACATCAACAAAATACTGCCACAGTTTCAGTGCCTCTTCATCTCCACGCTCCATGGAAGTGAAAGCAGCTCTTGCCTCATCATTCAGCGTATCGTCCTTCTCTGCCTCAGAGTGGAAACGAACATAAAGAGAAACCAGATAGCGGATACCATCCTTCTCGACCTGCTCCGGGTCACCCCACTTACGATAAGCAACCAGCATCTTACCGAACTGGGTTCCCCAGTCTCCAAGATAGTTGATGCTGAAGGTATCATATCCCATGAACTGATGGATACGCTTCAGGGCATTACCGATAACCGTCGTACGCAGATGGCCAATGTGGAAAGGTTTCGCTACATTGATGGAAGAGTAGTCCATAACGATGGTCTTTCCGTTTCCTTCGGTAGAGGATCCATAGACCTTTCCTTCTGCTTTTGCCTTATCGACTTCGCCCAGAACGAATTCTGCCATCCAAGCCTTGTTGATGGTCATGTTCAGATAGGGACCAACGACCTCGACCTTCTCAAAGACAGGCTGATCCCCCAGTTTTTCCTTTAATTCTGCTGCAATCATCGGGGGTGCCTTACGCAGGGTCTTAGCCAGACGGAAGCAGGGGAATGCTAGATCTCCCATCTTCTTATCTTTCGGTATTTCAATGCTCTGCTCGATGATCTCACGATCGATCTCCGGCCAAAGTTGATCCAGTAATTCTACAGTATACTCTTTGCTATTCATAATTCTCCCAACCTTTGATGAATTTCCATCCATCGACGGACTATTCTATCGTGGACAGACATCCAAGTATGTTTATATTGATATATGTTGGAACGCCTCAGATCAAAGGCGCAGCCTTGATTTTACTTTGTTTTCTCGGATATTGCAAGCCGAGGGGGGCAGTCTTTAAAAAGATTGCTACAAAATGCTGATAGTCCTCTCCCAGAACCTCGGCGCGAAGGACCGATTTCTTCTCCATTTTCAGGACTTTCATAGCCTTCGTACTTTGGGTCAGTTCCTCTGTTAAAGTAGGTCCTTTATATGCCATAAAGTATCCACCCTTTTTCACATAACCACCGCAATATTCCATCAGCACAGGTAAAGATGCTACCGCTCTGGCAACTGCAAAATCGTAGGTCTCACGATATGCCTTATCCTGGGCAGTGTCCTCTGCTCTTCCATGCACATATTCGGTATCTTTAAGATCGATCGCTTCTCCCACTGCTTTCAAAAATCCGATACGCTTCTGTAAAGAATCCAGCAGCGTCAGATGGATCTCCGGAAACAAGATCTTTAATGGAATTCCGGGAAAACCGGCACCGGTTCCCACATCGATCAGTCGGATCGGTCCCGTTCCCTTTGACTTTGCTTTTTCGATCTCCTTCTGGATCACTTCGTATCCGGTCAGGGAATCGATGAAATGCATTCTTGCAATCTCCACCGGTTCTGTAATACCGGTCAGATTCATTTTTTCATTCCACTCTACCAGCAGTTTTGCATAGGTTTCGAACTGAGATAACTGTTTCTCACTCAAAGATAACCCCATTGCTTCAGATAGACTGATCAATGTTTCTCTCATTCCTTTTCCTCCTTTTCCTGCTGATCCTGTTTGTTTTTCAATGATTCTCTTCTGTGTTTCTGCTCCAGATATACCAGCAGTACGCCGATATCTGCCGGAGAAACACCGGAGATCCTTTCAGCCTGACCCACCGTTTCCGGACGGATCGAAGACAGTTTCTGGATCGCTTCGATACGCAATCCCTTGATATCCTGATAATCGATATCCTCATCGATACGGCGACGTTCCAGTTTTCTGGATTTTTCCACCTGCTTCATCTGCGCACCGATATAACCGGCATACTTGATCTGGATCTCTGCCTGCTTGCTGACGGCTTCCGGTAGAGAAGGACGATCAGGATCAAAAGGCGCCAGGGTTTCATAAGTCTCCTCCGGATGTTTTAACAGTTCACCCAGAAGACCTCTTCCTCCCAGAGATTTGGTTGTCTTCAGTCGCTCGATCTCCTTCTCGATCGCTGCCTTTTTCTGAAGGAATCTCTCATATCTCTCATCGGAGATCAATCCCACACGATGTCCTTCTTCCGTTAGTCTAAGATCGGCATTATCCTGACGAAGGAGCAGACGATACTCGGACCTGGAAGTCATCATTCGGTAAGGTTCATTCGTACCTTTTGTAACCAGATCATCGATCAATACACCCACATAACTGTTGGTACGATCGACCTTCAAGGGTTCCATCCCCTTCAGTTTCATCACGGCATTGATACCGGCAACGATTCCCTGTGCGGCAGCCTCTTCGTATCCGGAACTGCCGTTGAACTGACCTGCACTGAAGAGTCCGCTGATCTTCTTGATCTCCAGAGAACTCTTTAATTCCAAGGGATCGATACAATCATATTCGATCGCATAGCCGGTTCGCATCACTTCCACATGTTCCATTCCGGCAATCGAACGAAGCATATCTCTCTGCACATCTTCAGGAAGAGAAGAGGACATGCCCTGAACATAGTATTCTCCGGTATTCTCACCCTCCGGCTCCAAAAACAGCTGATGACGTTCCTTATCAGCAAAACGTACCACCTTGTCTTCGATGGAAGGACAATATCTGGGACCAACACCCTTGATCACACCGCCATATAAAGGAGAGCGATGCAAGTTGGCACGAATGATCTCATGAGTCTTTTCATTGGTATATGTCAGATAGCAGGGAAGCTGCTCTCTGTAGATTCCTTCTGCTTCATCTTCAAAGGAGAAAGGTTCGATCTTTTCATCACCCAGCTGGATCTCCATCTTACTGAAATCAATGGTCTTTCCATCGACTCTGGCAGGTGTTCCGGTCTTGAATCGTCTTAACGAAATACCATAAGACGCTATATTCTCCGTCAGACCTCGTCTGGCAGCCTGCAGTCCGTTAGGTCCTGTCAATGCCTCATATTCTCCGTGGATACAGCGGGCATTCAGATATGTACCGGTACAGATAATGGCTGCACGGCAGGGATAGTAAGCTCCGGTGGCGGTCTCCACACCGGCTACCGCTCCATCCTTCACATCGATCCGCACAACTTCATTTTGGCGGATCAGTAGATTCTCCTGATTTTCCAGGGTATGCTTCATCTCTTCCTTATATCTGAATTTATCCGCCTGTGCACGAAGAGAGTAAACAGCCGGTCCCTTTGAGGTATTCAGCATCTTGATCTGCAGATAGGTCTTGTCGATATTCTTTCCCATCTCACCGCCAAGTGCATCGATCTCTCGAACCAGATGTCCCTTTGAAGTTCCCCCGATACTGGGGTTGCAGGGCATCATGGCAATGGAATCCAGAGAAATGGCAAAAAGGATCGTTTTCATTCCCAGTCTGGCCGAAGCAAGCGCTGCTTCACAGCCCGCATGTCCGCCGCCGATAACTGCCACATCCACAGCCTGTTCCAAATACATGATGGTCCCCCTTTCTATACTTAACATATGTTAACTATTATTAAAACTAATGCATAGTTTCGAGCTTTGCTCGAAACGTCCCAGGAAGCTCCGCTTTTTCTTGTTTTCTCTTTCCTAATGCATAGTTTCAGGCTATGCCTGAAACGTCCCAGGAAGCTCCGCTTCCTGGTCTATTTCCCGAGACAAAATCGACTGAATATCTCAGTTACGATCTCATCCGAACTGGTGCTTCCATTTACATCTCCCAGATCCTCAAAAGCCTGTCGGATATCGATGGACAAAAGATCCTGGGGAAGTCCGTAAGCAGCTTCCGCTCTAAGAAGTGCTTCTTCTGCTCTCATCAGAGCTTCCTTCTGTCTGGTATTAGTTACCAGAGGCTTTCCTTCATCCAGCACATCTCCGGAGAAGAACATTTCCTTGATCTTTTCGGATAATTCCTTTTTTCCTGTCTGCTCTTTTGCAGAAAGGAACAGGATCCTCTTTTTATCCTCCTCGCTGCACTTTGGCAAAGAGGAAAGGATATTCTTTCTGTAAGATTCTTCCTTTTCAGAAAGATCTCCCAGAAGGTCTGCTTTATTGACAAGGATCAGATAGGGTTTATCTCCTATCTTTTCCCATAGTTCTCTATCTTCATCTTCGATCTTCCGGCTGCCATCCAGCACCCAGAGGACCAGATCGCTCTTTTCCAGAGAATCCATACTCCTGGAAACACCGATCTTTTCTACGGTGTCCTCCGTTTTACGGATTCCTGCCGTGTCGATCAATCGGATCAATATACCATCCAGATCCAATTGTTCTTCCAATACGTCTCTCGTGGTTCCGGGAATTTCGGTGACAATGGCACGCTGTTCTCCCAATAGAAGGTTCAAGAGACTGCTTTTTCCCACGTTAGGGCTGCCGATCAAAGTGGCAGCGATTCCGCTTCTAAGAAGTTTTCCGCTGTCTGCATTTGCCAGCAGTTTCTGGATTTCTGATTTAGCCTGAACGATCCCTTCCATGACCTCTTCATCCGAGATCTCCGGAACATCATATTCAGGATAATCGATATTGACCTCCATCATGACCAGAAGGTCCAACAGTGTTTTTCGGATCTCATCGATCTTTTTGGAAAGGGCACCACCTAACTGCCCGACGGCACTCCTAAGAGAGTAAGCTGTCTGGGCTCCGATCATATCCATGACCGCTTCCGCTTCGTTTAGATCCATTTTTCCGTTCATAAAAGAACGTCTGGAAAACTCACCGGGCATGGCACTGTGACAGCCTGCTCTTAAGAGAGATTCCAGAATACGACGGCAGATATACATACCACCGTGGCAATTGATCTCCACCGTATCTTCTCCGGTGAAGGTATGTGGTCCCTTCATACAAAGAGCCAGAACTTCATCGATTTTTTCTTCGGTTTCCCTATCCAAAATGTAACCATGGACAGCCTGATGAGAAGGTACCTTTAACAAAGATCTTCCCAGAAAAATGGAATTGACGATCGAAATAGCCTCCGGTCCTGATACACGGATAACAGCAATACCTCCTGTTCCGACAGGTGTTGATAGAGCACAGATCGTTGTTTCTGTCATAAGGTCCTCCTTCCTTGTAAGAATCGATAAACCAAAATACAGAAACAGCCGAGCCCGCCGTTTTCTGAGAAACGCAGCAGGCACGGCTGTCACTTTAGATGTTGATCAGTTTTATGGTCCGATCATTGATCAGCCACGTCTTCTTCTGGGGCTGATGATAACCTTACGGTAGGGCTCTTCTCCATCGGAGTGAGTCTCTACACCGGGCTCAGCCTGCAGTGTTGCATGGATGATACGTCTTTCATAAGGATTCATGGGCTCCAGTACCACACGATGACCGGTACGCTTTGCCTTCTTTGCCATGTTGACGGCCAGCTTTTCCAGTGTCTCCTGACGGCGAGCACGGTAACCTTCGGTATCCAGCTTCATGCGTACATGGTCCTTACGGTCCTTATTGATCACAAGAGTAGCCAGATACTGAAGAGAATCCAGTGTAGCGCCTCTCTTACCGATGATCAGTCCCATTCCTTCGCCGGCGATATCGATCTCCAGAATTCCCTCTTCAGAGAATTTTCCGGTAACCTCAGCCTCGATACCCATATTCTTAAGCAGATCCTTCAGGAAACTGCAGGTCTTTGCAGTCACTTCCTCTGCATCCTCAGGAATCTCATAGACCTTAGGCTCATGAACAACAGGAGCAACAATGATCTCTTCTTCCTTTTCAGCAGATTCCTCACGATTATAGCGGGAAGGTCTGTCATTCTTACGGCGATCACGACGATTGCCATCTCCATCATTCTTCTTATTAGCATTCGCCTTGCGAAGTCTCTGTTCGATGGTATCGTTGATAATAACCTTTTCTCCGGTAACGGTCAGTCCCTCTACCTCGATAGAATGGGGCTCATCCTTTACCTCTGCCTTTTCAGCAGCTTCAACCTTGGTTTCCTTAACGGTCTCTGCAGTTACTGCTGCTTTTTTTGCAGTCTTTTCTTCTTTGTTAGGAGCGACATCTTCTACATCTTCCTTCAAAGTAGCACGGATCTTGACTGCTTTAGAAAACAGTCCAAACAGTCCCTTGCTGCCTTCGCTGATCACTTCGATGTCGACCTGCTCTTCAGGAACACCCAGTTCGATGATAGCATTAGTGATTGCCTCATCCTTTGTCTTTCCTGATGCTTCTACGAATCTCATTCTTCGGAGTCCTCCTCCACTTTCTCTTCCTTCACTTCAACAGCTTCTGCCTCGATCACAGGTTTTGTCTCTGCTTTAGGCTGCTGCACCTTTCTTCCGCCGGCAAGAGATGCCTTGCTCTGTGCATTGGACGCAGCACCAAGACGGCCTCCGGTGGACTTATCCAGACGAGACTTGTCATTCATAGCTGCTTCTCTCTTAGCAATGAGCTCATCTCTTCTCTTAACAGCTTCCTTGTACTCTTCCTTATCCAGGATAGCATCGCTGATCAGCTGAGAGATGATACCGAAGATGTTGGAAACGATCCAGTAAAGACCAAGACCGGCAGGCATGTTCACAGCAAAGTAAGCGGTCATGAAGGGGAAGAAATAATTCATCATCTTCATGGACTTCTGTGTCTGATCTGCAATACCATCAGGGCTTGCCATCTTCTGGCGCTTCTCATTTGCCTGCGTTGTAATGAAACTCTGCAGGAAGGTGGTAACACCGGCAACGATAGGAATGACCATATTCCAACCTCTGAAGCCGGGATTTTCGCACAGATTGAATGTCAGAACACCGGCACCAAACGTATTGATGCGGGTAACACTCTCATATGCAGCAACAAATGCAGTATTTCCGGACAGATTCAGCTTTGTCATCAACTCTGTCCACTGGTTAGAGGTCAGATGATACAAAAGATCCATCATGGATTCTACATTTGCAGCATCAAAGTTTCTGATTCCCTTGATCACAGTAGCAAAATTCTCTGTGATATAGGCAGTGCTTCCACTGACACCCTGAACGGTGGTCGCCATTTCTCTATAGAGATCACCGAGAGTATTCACATAGAAGGGAACGTTTCTCAGAACTTCGAACAGAGCAAAGATGATCGGCATCTGGATCAGAAGAGGCAGACAGCCAGACATGGGATTTGCTTTGTTTTCCTTATAGATTGCCTGAATCTCCTGCTGCATGCGCTGGTTAGACTCAGGATCAGTTTTACCTTTGTACTTATCCTGGATTTTCTGGATCTTCGGCTGCAGACGAGTCATGCGGCGAGAAGAACGCTGCTGATTGAACATCAAAGGAGCCATCAGAAGTCTGGTGATAAAAGTAAACAGGATAATGGTGATACCCAATGCCTGTACATCGGTAGATCCGCTAAGCATAGCGAACAGACCGGAGAAAATCAGGCCAAGTAAGAGAGCAAACGGCTTCAGCAACCAATTGGTTGTAGCCGCCAGTGCGGTTTTCGTCATACTAAACATTTCCTCTCTGTAAATAGAGCCTTGTCATTTTTATGATCACGGAACCGGATCATATCCTCCCGGATGAAAAGGATGACAACGCAAAAGCCGCTTCACAGCCAGTTTTGTTCCTTTTTTCGCACCATATTTCGATACAGCCTCAAAGGCGTACTGAGAACAGGATGGATAAAAACGACAACATGGCCGCTTCAGCGGTGATATCCGTTTCTGATAAAAATGGATCAGATAGAGCAGTGCTTTTTTCATTTCTGCATCTCTAAGATCTTTAATCCCTTTGCCAGTCTCCGCAGTGACATTTCCATGTCTGTGCTCTTTTTCGTGATCGCGGGACGACGGGCAATAACGACGATATCCCTACCGGTCTTGAATTCATCTTCATGCAGACGATAAGCCTCTTTGATGATCCTCTTGACTCTGTGACGCACTACACTGTTTCCGACTTTTTTTGATACAGTGATTCCCAATCGGTTATTGGGCTGATCGTTTTCCAGAACATACATAACGATCAGGGCGTCCGCGCGGGACTTTCCTTCTTTGTAAACTTGCGCGAATTGCTGCTTTTTTAAGCTTTCCATTCAAAAGTTTTTCAGATAAAATTTGAACCGGCCATCAGACATCTGGATCTGCCGCCGGTTCAAACTAAATCAAAGTATGAAAAATTAGGCAGTAAGAACCTTTCTGCCCTTTCTTCTTCTTCTGGAAAGAACTTTACGACCATTTGCAGTCGCCATTCTTTTTCTGAAGCCATGCTCTCTCTTGCGCTGCTTGGTCTTCGGACGATATGTTGTTACCATAGTTGGACACCTCCTTTATTTCGAGCACACCATGGTATTATATGAAAAACCGAAGACAACGTCAAGCAGTTTTTTTCAGATTATCCCCTCGGAGGGGGCATAAAATAAGGATTTTTTCCTTTTCTCTATGCTATGAAAAACCAGGTTATCCACATTTTTATGAACAGGTTATCCACACTTTGGGTATAACTATGTGAATAACTAGATGATCTGTTATCCCTTAAAAAGTCGTTTTATTGACTTTATGCCACTTTATAAGGGTCCTTCCTTAACTTATTTACTGTTTATGAAAAAATAACAGTTATCCACATTGTCCACACTCCCTTTTTTCCCTATGAAATCCATATTGAAACCTTTTTTTGATTTTGATATGATTTCATTTACTTATGATGAATTATTGTGCCGTTTTCTGCGAATAACAGAAAAATGGCCATAACAGCGTATCGAAAGGATAAAAAGTTTCTTCCTTATTATATAAGAACTTTTCTCTTTCGATCCCTATATAGGAGGAACACATATGGCAATGGATGCCCGTCAGGTTTTTGATGATCTGATGGTACTCTTAAAGCAGAGGGTCTCTCCCCTCAGCTTTGACACCTGGTTTTCGGGTCTGAGTCCCATCACCATTGAAAACGATCGCATGTTGATCCTGGAAACCAATGAACCCATGGCTATCAACATTATCGAAAACCGTTATGCTCAGCACTTTTCCCAGTATTTTGAAGAATTGGGACTTCCCCTTTCCTTCAAGATCTATCAAAAGGGAAAATACAGTAAAGAAGAGTCCGCGAATCTCCAGCAGCAGGTCATGATCAATGACTTAGCACTGGCTGCCGGATTAAATCCCAAATATACCTTTGAGAACTTCATCAAGGGAAATAATAATCAGCTGGCCTTTGCATCAGCCATGGCTGTTTCAGAAATGCCCGGACAGATGTACAATCCCTTGTTTATCTGGGGATCTCCGGGACTTGGTAAAACTCATCTGATGCAATCCATCGCTCATAAGGTACTGACAGAGGATCCTACCAAGAAAGTTCTCTATGTTACCTCTGAGACCTTTACCAATGAGATCATTGCCGCCATTGCCAAAGGTACTACTGAAGAATTCAGAAGAAAATATCGTCTGATCGATGTCCTTCTGATCGACGATATCCAGTTCATTGGTGGTAAGGAAAGTACCCAGCTGGAATTCTTCCATACTTTCAATGCTCTGTATGATGGCAACAAGCAGATCGTCATTTCCGGAGATCGTCCTCCGGAGGAGATCCAACTTCTGGAAGAAAGGATCCGCAGCCGTTTTAAATCCGGAATGGTAGCAGACATCAAGGCACCTGACTATGAGACCCGTGTCGCGATCCTTCAGAAGAAGGCCGAGATGAACAATATTTCCGTCGATATTCCTGTCCTCAGTTATATTGCCAACAACATCTCCTCCAACATTCGTGAGCTGGAAGGTGCTCTGACCAGAGTCAACGGCTTCTCCCGCCTCTATCCGGACCGTGAGATCGACATTTCTCTGGCTCAGGAAGCATTGAAGGATTACATCGGAAGTGGTATCATTAAGACTGTTACTGTCCCCCGGATCATCGATGTTGTCTGTGAGCGATATAATATTAAGGAAGAAGATATCCGCTCCAAGAAAAAACCCAAGGAGATCGCCTATCCCAGACAGATCGCCATGTATCTTTCCAGACAACTGACAGAGGAACCTCTCTCTGCCATCGGTGGATATTTCGGAGGAAGAGATCATACCACCGTCATCCATGCCTGCAATAAGATCGCCGAGGATCTCAAAGGACCCACCGGAAACGAACTGAAACGCAGCATTGAAGACATGCAAAAGAGGATCAACGGCGAATAATTCACCACTTATCCACAATTTTCATGGTGAAATGGGGGATAACTACCATTTTAAGGTGTATAATTGTGTGAATGAAAGGTGAAAACCGGGTGGAAAAGACCAAAATCTGTGAAGTAAATTTTCACTCATTTTTCACGGTGTGAATATCGTGGATAACACCCCTTCTTTTCCACGACCTTTCCACCTTCTTTTAAACACATACAATCCGCTGTTTATCGATGATGAGAAGAGTTTTCCACACTTTTCACGTCACTACTAAGAAGAAGACTAAATCAATCAAAGATATAAGGATGGATGATCAATTATCCGATCGCCACATCCTGTCATCGAAAGGAGTCCATCATGCTTATCGTTTGTAATCGTAATGACCTTCTGAAAGCTGTAGGTATCGTTTCCAAGGCAGTTTCTGTTCGTACAACGATGCCGATCCTGGAAGATATCCTTCTGGAAGGAGCAGGAAGCACCCTGACCCTTCTTGGAAATGATCTTGAAATGGGAATCCAGACTTCTATCGAAGCTGTAGTCAGAAATGAAGGTTCCGTTGCTGTGAATGCCCGTATGTTCGGAGAGATCATCCGCCGTCTTCCCGATGAAGATGTAAAGATCGAAACTACCGACGATTCTCATATGACCATCGAGTGTGCAAGATCCAAGTTTACGATCGGTACTCTGTCCGGTAAGGATTTTCCCCGTCTTCCTGAGATCAAAAAGGAACAGGAGATCCTCATCAACCAGGCTGTTCTGCGTGATATGATCAGCAACACCATTTTCTCCATTGCACCTGAAAACAGTGGTCGTCCTGTTCTGACCGGTGAACTTTTTGATGTCAGAGGTGGTTACCTCTACATCGTTGCTGTCGATGGTTTCCGTATCTCTATGAAGAGAACCAAGGTCAACAGCACTCAGGAATTTAAGGTCACTGTTCCCGGTAAGGCACTCAGTGAGATCAATAAGATCCTGGAGACGGAAGAAGAATCCCTGGCAACCATGGTATTTACCGGAAAGCATGCCATGTTCATCATGAACAATACCATCGTCCTGACCAGACTTCTGGAAGGAACTTTCCTGAACTATGAGAGAAATCTGGCAATGGAATTCAAGACCAAGATCTCTGTAAAGAAAAAGGATCTTCTTGACAGTGTTGACCGTGCAGCTCTGATCAGCCGTGAGAGCAAGAACAGCCCCATCCGACTGGAAGTAGAAAAAGATAAGATTGTCATCACCTCCAATGCAGAGACCGGAACGGCTCGTGAGGAAGTTGAGATCAATATGACAGAGGGTGAACCTCTGACCATCGCTTTCAATCCTAAGTATTATATGGATGCTCTGAAGGCGATCAGTGATGAAGATATCACCATCAACTTCTCTTCTTCTCTGACTCCCTGTATCATTCAGGCTGCCGAAGGAAACGATTATCAGTACTTCATCCTTCCCATCCGTCTGCACAACTAAGTGTAGAAAAGGAGTGGGTATGGAAAAAGTAAAAGTAAGAGGTGAATTTATCCAGCTGAATCAGTTTTTGAAACTGGAAAATATCGCCATGAGTGGTGGAGATGCCAGAAGTATGATCGAAGAAGGTCTGGTAAAGATCAACGGAGAGGTTACTTCTGTTATCAGAAAGAAACTTTACACCGGTGATACGGTGGAAGTGGATGGAACAATCTATCAGATAGAAACGGATAACTGAATATGTATGTGAAGCAGCTGCTGCTCCGCAATTTCAGAAATTACGACGAACTTCTCCTGGACATGAAGAATGGTATCAATATCTTCTACGGAGATAATGCCCAGGGAAAAACGAATCTTCTGGAAGGAGTATATTACTGTGCGACCGGAAGATCTCACCGAACGACCAACGATAAGGAATGCATTCTTCAGGGAAAAGAAGAATCTTATGTTTCTATCGTTTACGAGGTGAGAGGAAAAGAAGAAAAGATAGAGATCATCTTGAGAAAAAACGGAAGAAAGACGATCCGGATCAATGACTATCCTGTCAGAAAGATCAGTGAACTGATAGGAAGATTTCATGTGGTCGTCTTTTCTCCGGAGGATCTTTCTCTGATCAAGAATGGTCCGCAGTTTCGAAGAAAATTCATCGATATGGAGCTTTCCCAGGTCGATGCGGTCTATCTTCATGATCTGCAGCAATATTATCATGTGCTTCGGCAGAGAAATCAGCTTCTGAAGAACAGTAATGATCCTCAGATGGTGAAAGATACTTTGTTTGCCTGGGACAGGCAGCTTGCCTACTATGGTGTCAGGGTCATGAAGAAGAGAGAAGCTTTTATCAAAAGATTAGAGGCTTATACTTCCGTGATCCATAAAGAGATCACCAAAGAGGCAAAAGTGACAGAACAGATGCGCATCGAATATGTATGCCATTCTCCCATGGATGAAAATGCATTTATGGATGTTCTGGAAAGACACTTTGAAAGAGATTTCAGATTGGGAACCACCGGAGATGGTCCTCAACATGACGATATGGCTATCTTTCTGAATGAAAAAGATGTCAGGATCTATGGATCACAGGGACAGCAAAGAACTTCTGCTCTCTCTTTAAAACTGGCAGAACTGAAAATGATGAAAGATGAGACCGGAGATACGCCGGTGCTGCTTCTGGATGATGTTATGAGTGAACTGGATAAGCAAAGACAGACACAGCTGGCATCGTACATAGAAAACAATCAGACGATCCTTACCTGTACCGGTGTGGAAGACAGTATCAGATCATTGAATGTCAGCGGTCTTTTTTATGTACAGGAAGGAACCGTTGATGCTGAAACTCAAAAAGAAGAAGCAGAGATAGAGGAAAACAAAGAAAAGGAGCAGACAACATCATGAGTCGTTTTTTTGCGTATATCGCAAGAATGAAACATATCAAACGATGGGGATTGATGCCTTCTGTTCGTGAGGAAAATATCCAGGAGCATTCACTGCAGGTAGCAATGATCGCTCATTGTCTGGCTTTGATGGAAAATAAAAGATTTGGAGGGAATGTGGATCCGGAACATGTCATGGCGATCGCTGTATTCCATGAAACCGGTGAAGTCATTACCGGAGATCTGGTAACTCCCATCAAATACTTTAACGCAGAGATCACAAAGGCTTACAAACAGATCGAGCAGATCGCAGAGGATAAAATGATCCAGATGCTCCCGGAGGATCTGAAGGACGAATACCGTTCTCTGATACAGCCTGAGGATCAAAAAGAAAAGATGCTGGTAAAAGCAGCCGATAAGATCGCAGCTTACACTAAGTGTCTGGAAGAAAAAAGAAGCGGAAACAAAGAGTTTCTGAAGGCTGAAGAAGCCTTAAGAAATTCCATTGAAGAAATGCATCTTCCGGTAGTGGATGCATTTATGGAAGAGTTTATTCCTGACTTTAATGTCACGTTGGATGAACTGAACGATCATATCTGATATCCGCTAAAGAAGGCCACAAAGAAACCATATATACTTGAAAGGAAAACAGTATGTCAGAATTAATGCGTACGTTATTCACTTCAGAGTCCGTCACGGAAGGACATCCCGATAAGATCTGTGATCAGATTTCTGATGCCATTGTTGATGAGATCCTGACCAACGATCCCATGGGACGTGTTGCTGCTGAAACAATGGCAACCACCGGCATGGTCATGATCGTCGGTGAGATCACCACAAACTGCTACGTGGATATTCCAAAGATTGCCAGAAACGTCATTCGAGAAGTAGGATATGATAATGATGCTTATGGATTTGACTGCAATACCTGTGCGGTTATGACGGCGATCAATGAGCAGTCTGCCGATATTGCTCTGGGTGTCGATCATTCCATGGAGAATAAAGAAGGTGCTCAGGATGAGGAAGATCTGTTCGGAGCAGGAGACCAGGGTATGATGTTTGGTTATGCCTGCGATGAGACTCCCGAATTGATGCCTCTTCCTATCTCTCTTTCTCATAAACTTTCCAAAAAGCTAACAGAAGTCAGAAAGAACGGCACTCTTCCCTATCTCAGACCGGACGGAAAGTCTCAGGTAACCGTAGAATATGCAAATGGAGTTCCTGTTCGTATCGATACGGTCGTTGTTTCTTCTCAGCATTCTGATGCTGTAGAGATGGAAACCTTGAGAAAAGACATTGAAGAGAAGGTTATCCGTACCACCATTCCTGCTGAACTGATGGACGAGAATACCAAGATCTTCATCAATCCTACAGGACGATTTGTTATCGGTGGACCTATGGGAGACAGCGGATTGACCGGAAGAAAGATCATTGTCGATACCTACGGCGGATATGCACGTCATGGCGGCGGATGCTTCTCCGGAAAGGATCCGACAAAGGTAGACAGAAGTGCCTGCTATGCGGCTCGTTATGCAGCTAAGAATGTGGTTGCTGCCGGTCTTGCTAAAAAGTGCGAGATCCAGCTGGCTTATGCCATCGGTGTATCCAAGCCTGTCAGTATCCTGGTGGATACCTTTGGAACATCCACGGTAGATGAAAAAGAGCTGGTCAAGGCTGTAGAAAAAGTCTTCGATTTCCGCCCTGCAGCCATCATCAGAGAACTGCAGCTGAGAAAGCCCATCTATCGTCAGTTGGCTGCATATGGACATATGGGTCGTGAAGATCTGAAGGTCCGCTGGGAGGATACCGATAAGGTAGAAGCTCTGAAGGCCTGCTTCAATTAATCTTGTTATGAAGGAACCTCTTTCGAAAAAAACGAAGGAACCCTGAAATATAAAAAGCAATTTTCTCATACGATCATGAAAGGAGATTTATCATGGGAATTTATGAAATTATGAAAGAAAAGAACATCGTTCTTCCTCCTGCTCCTGCAAAGGGCGGTCTTTACACCCAGGCTATGCCCTTCGGCGACAAGCTCGTATATATTTCCGGTTGCGGAAGCGATCTGGAAGGTGATGCAGTTCACGGTAAGCTTGGTAAGGAACTGACCATCGAGCAGGGACAGCAGTGTGCACGTAATGCTGTTCTGAATCTGCTGAGCGTTGTGGATGCCAACTGTGGTCTGGAGAACGTTAAGAAGTGTGTAAAGATCCTTGTTTTCGTAGGATCCGATGCAGATTTCTATGATCAGCCCAAGGTTGCTAACGGTGGAAGCCAGGTTCTGATCGACATTTTCGGTGAGGCTCCTTCTCGTTCTGCAGTCGGTATGGTTTCTCTTCCCGGAAATCAGCCTGTTGAGATCGAAGCTATCTTTGAACTGAAGTAAGTCCTAACTGGACAATTAATTAATATATTTCGATAAATTATTAACATTGACGACAATGTAGTATAAGAATTATGATGTATTAATCAGTTGTTCAGGAGGAATAGAGCATGTCAGAGAAAAGAATCTATTCGAATCAGGAAGTAATGGCCAAGTTCGTTGAGGCCGATAGTAAACATAAGAATGCCATTGAGACCTTCATTAAAAAGTACAAGATGCAGCAAAGTCAACATAAACTGTTGATGACAATGGTGCGTATGAATGAAGGTAATCAGGTCAGTCAGAGAGAAATTTCCAGAGAATTAAAGGTAACACCTGCGGCGATCGCAGTGAATCTGAAAAAACTTGCTGGCTTCGGTATGATCGAAAAGATCATGTCGGAAAAAGATAATCGATTCAATTTTGTTAAGTTCACCGAAAAGGGAAACAAGACAATAAAAGAATCACAGGAAAAATTTCAGTATTTTGACGACCTTGCGATGGAAGGATTTACCGACGAAGAGAAGGAAACCCTTTATCATTTTATGGAGAGGATCAGCGACAATCTGAATAAGGCCGACATCTGATAGACATGTCAGAATGTATGAAACAGAAGACCCGAGGAGGCGAAAAGCCTTTCAGGGTCTTTTGATGTATTTTTGTAAGGTTATTTCGCCGGAACAGGCTGGCGAAACGAGGAGTTTGTGGAGTTAAAAAGGAGACAAAAAAGATACAATGAAACGATGGTTTAAGTACATCAGACCCTATCTGACATACTTCATCGTGGGACCCTTGATGATGATCGTCGAGGTTCTTGGTGAAGTATTGATGCCAAAGTTTTTTGCCAACATCATCAACAACGGTGTAACCAACCAGAATCCCGGATACATCGTAGGGATGGGTCTGTTAATGATCCTGACTTCCCTTCTGATGGTAGCCGGTGGTGTAGGCGGCGCTTATTTTGGTGCCAAGGGATCCATCAACTTTGGTAAAGATGTTCGAAAAGATGCCTACAAAAAGGTGCAGGAATTTTCTTTCGCTAACATCGATAAGTTTTCTACCGGTTCTCTGGTCACTCGACTGACCAACGATATCACGCAGATGCAGAACTTTGTCAATATGTGTCTGAGAATGATGCTGCGTGCTCCCGGTATGCTGATCGGTGCACTGATCATGGCGATCCAGCTGAATCCTCAGCTTTCCATGATCCTTCTGGTGGCGATCCCTATTCTTGTGATCCTGATGATCGTGGTTATCCGTATCGCATTCCCGAAGTTCTCTGCAATGCAGGGAAAGATCGATGCCCTGAATACAAACGTACAGGAAAATATCACCAACGTCCGTGTTATCAAATCGTTCGTTCGTGACGAATACGAGAATGCAAAGTTCCGTGAATCCAACGGCAATCTAAAGGCTGCCGGCCTGAATGCTATGGGACTGATGATATTGATCATGCCGATCATGACTCTGATCATGAATCTGACTTCTCTGTCTGTTCTGTGGTTCGGAGGACGTATGATCATGCTCGGCAACATGAAACTGGGTGATCTGACTGCCTTTATTACCTACATTACACAGATCCTTGGATCTTTGATGATGGTATCCATGATCTTTATGACGGCATCCCGTGCCGCTGCTTCCAGTAAGCGTCTGGGTGAGGTGCTGGATGAAGAGGTCGACATTACTGATGTGTATGCAACCCATCGTGACAAGCAGATTACCGAAGGAAAGATCGAATTCAAGAACGTTAACTTCCGTTACTATAAGAACAGTGAAGAAAAGGTTCTGGACAATATCAATCTGACCATCGAACCCGGCAGTGTAGTCGGAATCATCGGTTCCACCGGATGCGGAAAGACCACTCTGGTCAGCATGATCCCCAGACTCTACGATGTAGATGAAGGAGAAGTGCTGGTAGACGGCATCAATGTTAAGGACTATAGTCTGTTCAACCTGCGTGAGAGCGTCGGCATGGTCCTTCAGAAGAATGTTCTGTTCTCCGGAAGCGTTTACAAGAACATGCTCTGGGGAAATGAGAAGGCTACAAAGGAAGAGGTCGAGGCTGCCTGCGAAAGTGCACAGGCACATGACTTTATTACCGCGCATAAGGATGGCTACGAGCGTGAGCTTGGACAGGGCGGTGTCAATGTATCCGGCGGACAGAAACAGAGACTGTGTATTGCCAGAGCACTTTTGAAGAAGCCCAAGATCCTGATCCTGGACGACTCCACCAGTGCGGTCGATACCGCCACTGAAGCAAGGATCCGTCAGACCTTTAACAACGAACTGAAGGCAACGACAAAGATCATTATTGCGCAGCGTATTACTTCGGTCAAGGATGCGGATCAGATCGTCGTTATCGATGACGGAAAGATTACCGGTATCGGAACACACGATGAACTTCTTGCGTCCAACGAGGAGTATCAGGAAATCTATTACTCTCAGATGGATAGAAAGGAGGCGAACTGATCATGGCACCTAACGGAAAAAGAAATGGCGCTCCCATGGGTCCCGGTCCCGGCGGCCCCGGTGGTCCCGGCCGTGGAAGAGATACCCGCAAGCCTAAGAATACCAAAGGTACGATCCTTCGTCTCGTTTCGTATCTTGAGAAGAACAAGATCAGAGTTGCAGTTGCACTCTTCCTTGTTTTTGTAAAGACCATTGCATCGCTGGCTGCATCGTATATGATGCGCCCGATCATCAATAACTATATTATCGAAGGTGTTGGCCTGGAAAAGATCGCCGGCTTTGCTGCAGGTCTTCTGGCACTGTTTGCCGTCTACATGGTTAACATCATCGGTACCTATCTGGAACAGCGCATTATGATCCATGTTTCCCAGAATACACTGGAAGAGATCCGTAATGAACTGTTCACCAAACTGCAGAAGCTTCCCGTTCGCTATTTTGACTCTAACCAGACCGGTGATCTGATGAGCCGCTTTACCAATGATGTGGATAACATCGGTATGATGATGGATAACACCCTGATCAACCTGTTCTCCAGTATCATTTCGCTGGTAGGTACCATGGCTATGATGATCTACACCAATATCTGGCTGACCATTATTACCATTGTACTGGTTCCTGTATTCATCAAACTGGCAGGTCTTCTGGCAAAAGCAGGACAGAAATATTATCGTTCTCAGCAGGAAGCGCTGGGTGCGCTCAATGGCTATATCGAAGAGTCTGTTAACGGACAGAAGGTCGTTAAGGTATTCAATCACGAAGAGATCTGTATCGAAGAATTCGGCGATCTGAATGTGGATCTGGCAGAGAAGCAGATCAAGGCACAGTTCTACGGTGGCATCATGGGTCCTGTAATGGGTAACCTGGGACAGCTCAGTTATGCACTGGTTGCTATGGTCGGCGGTATCTTCTGTGCATTGGGACGTTTCGATGTTGGTGGTCTGACAATTTTCGTCAACTACTCGAGACAGTTCTCCATGCCCATCAGTATGATGGCTAATCAGGTAACTACCGTTCTTTCCGCCCTTGCCGGTGCAGAAAGAGTCTTCACTATGATGGACCAGGAGCCTGAGAAGATGACAACCGAGAATCCTGTTCCTATGGAGAATATCCAGGGACATGTGATCCTTGAGAATGTATCCTTTGGATATAACGAAGGACAGACCGTTCTTAAGAATATCAATGTCGAAGTACAGCCCGGTCAGAAGGTAGCCTTTGTCGGATCTACCGGTGCCGGTAAGACTACGATTACCAACCTGCTGAATCGTTTCTACGATATCAACGAAGGAACCATCACCATCGACGGCACCAACATCCGTGACTTTGATGGAACCGAACTGCGTAAGCATATTGCTATGGTACTGCAGGATACCCATCTGTTTGTTGGTACTGTGCGTGAAAACATTCGTTTCGGAAGACTGGATGCTACCGATGAAGAGGTCGAGCAGGCAGCAAAGACAGCCAGTGCGCATTCCTTCATCATGCGACTGGATAAGGGTTATGACACTATTCTGGAAGAAGACGGTGGAAACCTGTCTCAGGGTCAGCGTCAGCTTCTGAACATTGCCAGAGCAGCCATCAGCACCGCACCTATTCTGGTATTGGATGAAGCAACCTCCTCCGTCGATACCCGTACGGAGCGTCATATCGATCACGGTCTGGCAAGACTGATGAAGAATCGTACCACTTTTGTTATTGCGCATCGTCTTTCTACTGTCCGTAATGCTGACCAGATCATGGTCCTGGAGCACGGAGAGATCATCGAGCGTGGAACCCATGAGGAACTGCTGGAGATGAAGGGAAGATATTACGAGCTGTACACAGGTAAGGCTGAACTGGATTAATCATCTGATAAATGATAGGAATCACTATGAGAATTTCCCTTTAGGATTCGCATAGTGATTCCCTTTTGAAAGGAAAAAATATAATGGCAGATACAAAGATCAAAGATCGTTCTGAGATTGAAGAACAGTTTAAGTGGGACCTGAGTCCCTTGTTCGAAAGTGATGAGGCATGGGAAGCCGCTCTTCCTACTGTCGATGCAGAAGTTGAGAGACTTTTGACTTACAAGGGAAGACTGACCGAGTCTCCCGCTGTATTAAAGGAGTTTTTGGATGGACAGACCATGCTGGATCGTAAGATCTCCAATCTGTACCAGTATCCCATGCTCCGCCGTTCTGAAGACACCAGAGGAGAAGCTGCACAGATCATGTCTGCAAAGGCTTCCGGCAAGTTTGTTAAGATCGGGGCTGCCTTCTCTTTTGTGAATCCTGAACTGCTTTCCATGGATGAAGACAAGTTCGATACCTTTGTCAATGCGCCTGAGCTTGCGGATTACAAGCATATGCTGGAAGATCTGAAGCGTGCCAAGGCACATACTTTGTCCCAGGCAGAGGAAAAGATTCTTTCCGGAATGAGAGAGATTACCGGAGCACCCGGAGATATCGCCGGAGATCTGCAGGATGCCGATCTGGTCTTCGATCCCATCGAGGATAAGGATGGCAATAAGATCGATGTCAGCGGAGCTACCTATATCCTGCTCCAGTCCAGTCAGGACAGAGACATCCGTAAGAAATCCTTCCAGAGTTATTACAAGACCTACAAGCAGCATATCAATACCTTTACAGCTACCTATTCCGCTAACGTAAAGGCAGATGCTTTTGCAGCTCGTACCCGTAACTACCCCTCTGCTCGTGCCATGAGCATGGCGCATTCCAACATCCCCGTATCCGTATATGACGGACTGGTCGATACCGTTCATTCTCATCTGGATGCTATGTACCGTTATGTAGCACTGAGAAAGAAGATGCTGGGACTGGATGAGATCCACTATTACGATGTTTATGCGCCTCTGGTAGGGGATCTGGAACTGAAGTATACCTTCGATGAGGCCAAGGAAATGGTCAAGAAGGCAGTAAAGCCTCTGGGCGAAGAGTATGTCAGCAATGTCCAGCGTGCCTACGACGAGAGATGGATCGATGTATATCCCAATACCGGTAAATCCGGTGGTGCTTATTCTGCAGGAACCTATGATTGCAATCCCTATATCATGATGAACTACACCGGTACCATCGATTCCGTATCGACACTGGCCCATGAGATGGGACATTCTCAGCATACCCTTTTGGCAAAGACGCATCAGCCGGCACAGTATGCAGACTATACTCTGTTTGTTGCAGAGATCGCTTCTACCGTAAATGAGAATCTTCTGATCGAGCAGCTCTTAAAGCAGGATATCGACGACAAGACCCGTATGTATCTTCTGAACCAGTATATGGAAAACTTCAAGGGTACCGTCTATCGTCAGACCATGTTTGCTGAGTTTGAAAAGCTGGCTCACGAGGAAGTAGAAAATGGAGGAGCACTCAGTGCAGAGTGGCTCAATAAGACTTACGAAGGTCTGGTCAAACTGTACTTTGGTCCCGAGATGGTCATGGATGAAGAGGTCCGCTACGAGTGGGCACGTATTCCTCACTTCTACAGAAGCTTCTACGTTTATGTCTATGCGACCGGTTACTGCTCTGCTGCGGCCCTTTCCGAGGGCATCCTGAAAGAAGGTGCACCGGCTGTCAAGAAGTACCTGGAATTCCTGTCCATGGGCTCTTCCGAGTATCCTCTGGATTCTCTGAAGCATGGTGGTGTAGACCTGACTACTTCTGCTCCTATCGATGCAGCGCTGAACAAGTTTGCATCTATCGTGGCTGATGCGGAAGCTACTTACGCAAGACTTTGCGCAAACAACTGATCAGGTTTGAAAGCGAATCAAAGGATCGGGAGCTTCCCGATCCTTTTTTCGAAACAAGAAAGAAGCAAGACTTTGATCTCAAAAAGGATTAAAGTTTGAGTACATTCATTCAATGAACTTTCAATGAAAAGTGGATGGCGGTAGAAAATGGCAAAAAAAGAAAAGATCGAAATGACCAATGTCATGCGGATCCTGACACAAAAGAAGATCCCCTTTCTTCCCCATGAATATGATCCCTCTATTGTCAATGGTGTTAAAGTGGCGGAATCTCTGGGAGAAAATGTGGATCATGTCTATAAGACGCTGGTCACCCAGGCAGCGTCGAAAAAGTACTATGTCTTTGTGATCCCTGTGGCAAAGGAACTGGATCTCAAGGCAGCAGCAAAAGCTGTTTCCGAAAAGAGCATCGATATGATCCCGCAGAAGGAACTGCTTCCGTTGACGGGATATATCCATGGAGGATGTTCTCCTGTAGGAATGAAAAAACTGTTCCCGACAGTGGTGGATGAAAGTGCTGCCTCTCTGGAGAGGTTCTTTGTGAGTGGAGGAAAGATCGGACATCAGGTGGAATTATCTCCGGAAGATCTGAAGAAACTGGTACCTTTTTCCTATGCAAAGATCACTGTAGAGTGAGGAATGTACAGGGAGGCCGGTTTGACAGAAATTGGGTTCTCTAGTACAATGGAACAACTCACATTAAAAAACAGAGAGACTTTGTAAATTATATGAAACAAGACTTACATAAAGTGCTCAGCCTATTGCTGGCACTGGCCCTTATCTTGCCTATAAGTCCTGCGCAGAAGGTGAAGGCGGCCCAGCTGACAAAGCCCTATGCAGCGGAAACAGAAACTGCGGATGGGTCTTTGGTGACCATCGGTGGAGGAACTGCTGTTTCTACCTTCGTCAATATTCGAAGTGAAGCCGATGCAGGCAGCAGTATGCTGGAGCAGACTTTTTTGGGCGATACCTTTCTGATCACGGGAAAGACCTCGGACGGAGAATGGTACGAGATCCTCTATCAAGGTGGCACGGCCTATGTGAATGCCCATTATATCCGTTTTGGAACCAGAGTAACCTCCCCCTTCCGTTCCGCCGGAGAGGCTAAGACGAAGGGAAACGATGTAATGCTTCTGGAAGATCCCAAAGAAGATGCCAATGTATTGACGACCCTGGCGGCAGGGGCATCCCTGACCGTTACCGGAGTATGGAAAGATTATCTGGCAGTCAAAGCCATGGGATTATACGGATACGTCCTAAGCAGTGATGTATCTTTCTCTACCCTTTCTTCATGGAATGATGGCAGCGATCTGAAGGCAGCTGACATTGAGTATGATGAGGCAGTTGCACAAAAGATCTGGAACTATTTTAAAGACAAAGGATTGACCGAAGCCGGTATTGCCGGCGTGATGGGTAACCTGTACGAAGAGTCCAGACTGCTCAGCAACAATCTGGAGAACTGGGCGGAAAAACTGATCCGTCGTAAGGACGCACAATATACCGCCGATGTAAACAGCGGTAAGTATGAAAAAGAAGATTTCTGTGACGATGCCTTTGGTTATGGACTCTGTCAGTGGACAATGGACGCCAGAAAAGAAGGTCTGTACGAGAGAACGGTAGAAAAGGGATTGTCCATTGATGATCTGGATGCTCAGCTGGACTATCTCTGGGAGGAATTGAACGATTCCTGGTATAAGCACATCCTGGATACACTCAGGGTGACCAACGATATTCGTGAAGCCACCAACGTATTCATGTGCGACTTTGAGAATCCGGCAAATCAGAGAAGCAGCGCAAAGAGAACCAGATTGACCTATTCTCTGGCTTTTATGGAACATTTTATGAGCGGAGAGATCCCGGTGGAAGGCAATGCACTGGTTACGGAAGAGGCCTTTCTCTATCAGCATGATTATGAGAGAAGCCGTAAGATGGAACTGGTCCATGAAGGAAGCAGATTGGACGTTGAGAGTGTAAAGGAAGACTGGGCGCAGCTGACAAACGGTCTTTGGATAAAGACTGAAGCGATCCTGATGGATGACGAAGACCAGTGATCTTCCGTGGAAAGGAAGCAGGATGAGTGACGAAGAGAAAGAGGTACTGACAGAAGAGGAACAGCGTAAAAATGTGGAAATGAGTATTCGAAAGAAATTCCACAAGCAGTTGTTTACTCCTTTTGCCAAGGGTATCAATACCTACGACATGATCCAGCCGGGAGATAAGATCGCTGTCTGCATTTCCGGTGGTAAGGATTCCATGTTGATGGCGAAGCTGTTCCAGGAGCTGAAGCGTCACAATAAGTTTGAATTTGAACTGGTCTTTCTGGTAATGGATCCCGGTTATTCTAAGGTAAACAGAAAACAGATCGAAGATAATGCCCGCTTGCTGGGTGTACCTATCCACATTTTTGAATCCACGATCTTCAATTCTGTGTTCGAGATCGAGAAGAATCCCTGCTATCTCTGTGCACGTATGCGTCGGGGAAATCTGTATGCTCATGCCAAGGAACTGGGCTGTAACAAGATCGCCCTGGGACATCACTATGATGACGTCATTGAGACCATCCTGATGGGAATGCTCTATGGTGCACAGGTGCAGACCATGATGCCTAAATTGCATAGTTCCAATTTCGAAGGAATGGAACTGATCCGCCCCATGTACCTGATCAGGGAAGAAGACATCATCCACTGGAGAGACTATAATGGATTAACCTTCCTTCGCTGTGCCTGCCGTTTTACGGAAGCAAATGAAGCAGTCAATCCGGATGGTGAATCGGAATCCAAGCGACTGGAGATCAAAAATCTGATCGCCCGGTTAAAGGAGATCAATCCCTATGTGGAAAGCAATATTTTCCGCAGTGTGGAGAATGTTAATCTGAATACGGTAATTGCATATAAAGATAAACAGGGAACAGTCCATAGTTTTCTGGAAGAATATTAAGGAAAAGACCTTCGGGTTCCTCTGCAGCGAATCATGCTGCATCGGAAGACCGAAGGTCTTTTCTTTTCTTGTCGTGTTCAATAGAATGATCTAATTGAATGATCGAGTCAGATTAAGCCCATCTGACACTTTAGTCGGAGGATCCGTTCGACGGATTCATCCAGTCGTTCTTCGGAAATGGTGCCTTCTTCGACGGCATTCAGGATGGCTTCATACTGGGTGATGAAACTGCTGGTGATCAACATGTCATTTCCTGCCTGTACAGCAAGGACGGCTGCTTCGGAGGTGCCGTAGTAATCCACAATAGCACCCATGGCCAGATCGTCGGTTATCAGAACACCCTCAAAGCCAATCTCTCTGGCGAGCTGATGGATCCTGGGAGACAAAGAGGCGGGATACTCTTCATCAAAGCAGTTAACGATATTATGGGAGACCATAATGGTTCCTGCACCGGCCTGTATACCGGATCGGAAAGCCAGAAGATCAGCGCTGTAAAATTCATCGATGGAACGATCATCCACAGACATTCCTATATGGGTATCCAGATTGCTGCCATATCCCGGAAAATGTTTCAGGGAACTGGCCACGCCATACTCATTCATAATGGAGATCGTCTGCTGCAGATAGGAACTGACCAGCTTCAGATCGTCACCGAAGGAACGATCATACATAAAGTCACCGGGATCACCGGATATATCCGCTACAGGGGCAAGGTTCATATTCAGGTGAAGGGATAAGAGCAATTCACATTTTTCTCTGGTCTCTTCGTTGACCAGATCAAATCCACCCTCTTCATACGCCCTTCTGGGAGAAAGGAACCTAGAATCTCTGAAATAGTCGCTGACTCGAGTGACCGTACCACCCTCCTCATCGACAGAAAGAAGAAGAGGGATCGATGCAGCTTCCTGGCAGGCATCAAGTTTATCTCTGACCTCATCGGCATAGTAATCCGAAAAATCAGGATCAAAGAGGACATATCCTCCCAGATGATAGGCTTCAGCGTAATAGGCAGCGTCCTCTCCTGTGGGGAACCGGGCCATGATCATCTGACCTACCTTCTCTTCCAGGGACATGGAAGAAAGAAGAGCTTCTATCGTGGATGCATAGGGATCTTCTTCTACAGGAGGAAGATCCTGATCCGGTTCATCGGAACTTTCTTCCAAAGGAAGCTCACTGCTTTCTTCTTTGATCGTTTCCGTCTCAGAGGGCTTAACGACCCGGCTGGATTCATTGGAGATCTCGGAAGTAGAAGGCGTCTGCTCTTTCGATTCATTGTGCCGAAGGATGCCGACGTAGATGCAGGCACCAATAAGGATCAGCACGATCACCGAAAGGACGATCGCTGCGGATGTAACGCTTTGTCCGCGTTGTTTACTCATATTATTTTCCTTTGTCTGAAAAGACCCGGCCTATATGGCCGGGTCCTCGATTGTTTTCTGATGGATAAAAGATCAGTCCTCGCTACCGGTCTGAGCCTTGATCAGGTCAACCAGCTCACCGATGGTCTTGGGAGGATTCTCCAGATCAAGCTGAACACCGAATTCCTCTTCGCAGCTCATGGTCAGGTCGACCAGGGAAAGAGAATCCAGATCCAGTTCCTCAAAAGAGGTATCAGCAGTGATATTGCTGCCGTCGATAACTTCCTGCTCTTCCAGCATGGTGGTAATCTTTTCGAGAATCATTTTTAATTCCTCCATAATGTATACTTGAAATACTATGCGACAGATAATTGCATAAAGACAGTATAGCCAAGGCGGTAAGGACTGTCAACACCTCCTTTTTTAATCAACAGAGAGAGAAAAAATGATTGCCTTTATTCATAAGGGCTGACAGCGATTTTTGAAAAATAAAAAGGTTGAACTTGAATAAAGCCTAGAGTATAATGGCTTCATATATTATAGACATTTATCGTGTCAGACTATACAGATAAAAAAAGGTGGTGCAAACATGGCAGACAGCAATCTCGTTATTTCTGCATTTGGTCTTTCTGCTACGGGTAAAGGCCAGAATCTGGACAATATGTATCTGAACGGAAGATACATCAATGTCCCCACTGAAACTTCCTCCAAGATCTCCAAGCAGGAGCATGGATCCTTCCAGGTATATGGTGTATCTGATTCCGAGATCGGTATCGGCGAAGACCGCAGTATCGGTGCTGAGACCGGTGCTATCGTTATGGATATGCTGCAGTATACCCAGAATTCTCTGGCAAATCAGCGTATCGAGAAGGAGCCTATCTGGGAGTCCATTATTGAAGCAAATCGTGCAACCAAAGATATCCGCGCACAGATCGGACAGGACACTTTAGGTACTTCCTTTGCTGCCCTCTTCCTCCATGGAAATCGCGGTCTTGCCGTTCATCTGGGTGACAGCCGTATCTATGTAATCCGCGGTGGACGTACCCTGCAGATTACCGATGATCATCTGGAATCTTCCGATATGTTCCGTCTTGGCATCCTTTCCCAGGCACAGGCTGAGGTACACAAGTCCTCTTCTCGCCTGACCGCTTATGTTGGAATGGATAATGTTTACGATTGCCGTGACGAAGCATTTTCCAAGTACTTTATCTTCTATCCCGGTGATATCTTCATTCTGTGTACCGACGGTGTAACCGACGCGATCCTGAATGATAAGCTGGAAAAGATCACTCGACTTCTCAAGGATGCTACTCCTGACCAGATCGCAACCACTTTGATGGATGCAGCCGGAGAGCATTCCGTAGACGATCGTACTATCGTTGTACTTCGCATCGAAGCAGTCGGCGGTGAAGTAGCAGCTAAGCCTGTAGCACCTGCGGTTCCTGCTCCTACCGAAAGTGCATTTAATGTACAGCAGCCTATGAATCCTGCTGTACCTACGCAGCACAGTCTGAATGCACCTCTGCCCCAGAATCTGCAGAATCCCGCACCTCAGGCAGCTCCCGCAATGCAGGCAGCGCCTCAGGCTGCACCCCAGGTCGCACCGCAGATGCCACCTCAGATGCAGGTCGCACCCCAGCCGATTCCTCAGCAGAACCTGATGCCTCAGAATCCGGCACCCATGTATCAGCCTCAGGAGGCTCCTATGGGTGAGGACGATGGCGAGGCAAAGGGTGGATTTGATATCAAGGCAATGATCGATGATCTGATGGCAAGCCCCAAGAAGCTGGCTATGGTCATTGGTATTGCAGCAGCAATCCTGATCCTTTTGATCGTTATTATCGTAGCCGTTGCTAAGGGCGGCAAGAGCAATAAGAAGGATCCTAATGCCGTTGCCAATGAGCAGAGCAGCGTTGTTACGATGGATTCTTCCAACATCGACAATTCTCTTCCTGAAGTTACTCCCGTATATCAGCAGGAGTCTTCCAAGGAAGAATCTTCTGAGGAATCTTCCAAGCCCACAACGGAATATTACTTCGTTGAGGATGGTGATACCCTCTATCAGATCGTTGTCGACTATTACAACTCCGCTGACCTTGATCTGATGGAAGCTCTGGCAAAGTATAACGACTTTGATATCGATGAAGGTATCTGGGTTGGACAGCGTCTGGAACTGCCTCCCATTGAGAAACTTGGTTTCGGTACTGAACCTGAGGAAGAGTCTTCTGAGGAATCCGTTGAGGAATCCACTGAGGAAGAGACTGAAGACGAGGACGAAGAATAATCAATATAGAACCTTAAGGGAAACCAACAGGGAATACAGAGAGAAGGACTTCTTTGGAAGTCCTTTTTTCATGTAAAAAAACAGTGGAAGAGGGACGGAGAAAGATGGAATTGAAGGTGTGGCTGCTGGAACCGGACAAAGAGACAGCCGAAAAGATCAGATATCTCTGGGAATTAACCGGCGGCAAAGAGATAACGGTCCGTCGTTTTGGATCCATGGGAACCATGCTGAAGGCAGGCAGTAAACAGATACCGGATCTGATCATGGGGGAACTGACGGAGGTGGAAAAGATCCGCAAGGTTTTCCTGTCAGATCTGATCGCTGTAACATCGGACAGGAGAAGTTCCACCTTTACGCGATTACAAAGATGCGGTATGATAGACGTTGTCCTTAAGCCCTTCTCTTCCAGAAGGATGATCCGATCGATCCGGCATTATCTGGAGTTGCGTAAAGGATTATCCAAGGGTGATCGACTGACGCAGAGAGAGTTGGACCAATATTTCTTCCCGATCGGGATGCCGAATCAGATGACAAAAGGGGAACAAAGGGAAAATCCTGATCATACAGGACGTTTGAGAGAGATTATTCGTGCTGTGACAGACGCGGAGCCACAGGGATTATCGGTGGCAGAGCTCACTCACTTGCTGAAGGTATCACGCAGTACGATATGGAGAGACATAGAGATCTTACTCAAAGAAGAACTCCTTTACGGAGCGGATCGGCTGAACGGGAAAAAAGGACGGCCTATGCGGGTCTATCGAATTCGAAGAGATATATAAACAGAAAGGAAATCGGGATGAAAACGATCATTTTGGCAACGGGAAATGCAGGAAAAGCACGAGAGTTCAAAGAGATCCTGAAGGACTATCAGGTCCTTACCATGAAGGATGCCGGTGTGGATCCGGAGATCGTAGAAGATGGAAACAGCTTTTCTGAAAATGCAGAGATCAAGGCAAAGGCTGTGTATCAGGCACTGATGGAAAAGGAAGATGCCATTGACTTCGATTATGTCCTGGCAGATGATTCCGGTATGGAGATCGATTTCTTTGATAAGAAGCCCGGTATCTATTCCGCTCGCTGGCTTGGTGAAGAGACCACCTATGATATCAAGAACGGGATCGTGCTTCGTGATATGAAAGATGTTCCGGATGAAAAACGTACAGCAAGATATGTCTGCGCCATTGTTTCCGTAGCAAAGGATGGAAGCTGCAAAGGCGTATTGGAGACAGCGGAAGGTATGATCGCCCATGAACCGAAGGGAGAAGGTGGTTTCGGGTATGATCCGATCTTTCTGATGCCCGGTCTTGGAACCTTTGCAGAGATTTCCAGTGAAGCAAAGCACGAAGTGTCTCATAGAGGAAAAGCGCTGAGAGCGATCCTCAAAGTTCTTCAGGAAGCATAAAGAGGTTGATAATGCGCTATCTGGTCATCAGTGATACTCATGGAGATATTTCCAGAGCATCCTGGCTGATCGAATGTTTTCAGGATATGGTCGATGGTGTCCTGCACCTGGGTGATCTGACCGGAGACTTCGAAAAGCTGAAAAACAAATATCAGGATAAATACAGTCTGGCTTTTCTGGGGGTTCCGGGAAATTGCGATCTGTTTTCCAGAGATCCTTCTGAGAGAAGTTTTACGGTAGAAGGTGTTCGTATTGCCATGACACATGGAGATAAGTATGCTGTGAAGTACGGAACTTCCTATATCTCCCGCCTGGCTGAAAAAGAAAAGGCGAAGGTCGTTCTCTTTGGGCACACCCATATTCCGCTGATGGAGGAAAAAGGTGGTGTATTGTACGTCAATCCCGGATCCCTGTCAGAGCCAAGGGGAGGAAGTCGTGCCGGCTTTGCTCTGCTGGAAGTGGAAAAGGGTAAAGCGGCAGCGATCTTAAATAATTACGACGATTTTGCATAACATATAATGTCAATGCACAAAGAAAAAAGGGTTGTCAAGATTTTTTCATTGACAATCCTTTTTCAAAGGAATATAATGTACTTCGATGCGTAACCAGAGAGCATCTTTCGGGGTGTAGCTCAGTTTGGCTAGAGCGCCTGCTTTGGGAGCAGGAAGTCGCAGGTTCGAATCCTGTCACCCCGATGACGCAATAGTCCGCATCAGGAACCATTGAGTTCTGTGCCTGTAGCTCAGTTGGATAGAGCAACGGCCTTCTAAGCCGTGTGTCCTGGGTTCGAATCCCCGCAGGCACGCTTGCCGGTTTTCGGCATACAGACTTATGGTGGGTATGGTCCAGTTGGTTAGGGCGCCAGATTGTGGCTCTGGATATCCTGGGTTCGAGTCCCAGTACCCACCCTCCCTTGGGTAGTCGCCAAGCGGTAAGGCACAGGGTTTTGATCCCTGCATCCCGCAGGTTCGAATCCTGCCTACCCAGCTTGACTGCAACGACCAAGGAAAACAAAATTGTTGATTAGGTGTTGACAGTTACTAAGTTAAGTGATATACTTAATCTTCGTTGGGGCATTAGCTCAATTGGTAGAGCACCAGACTCTTAATCTGGGTGTTCGGGGTTCGAGACCCCGATGCCTCACTCAAAACCATCGATTTATTCGGTGGTTTTTTTGTTGTCTTCAAACGGCGCTAAGCCGCATAAATACTGGCTTTGTGAGGAATAGGGGGAGCTGGTCATAAGGCGTAAAGTGACCTGTGTATTGCTGAAAAATGGGTACACTTGCGTACACTTTTTGCGTACACTACAGAAGTGTACGCAAGGTGCTCTTTCAAGGCACCATCATCTGTTTAGGTTCCGTTTAGGATTGCTTCGATTTTAGCTTTTCTTTCCTTCTCTTCTGCACGATCGAAATGATAACAGCGAAGCGTTGTTTCCGAGTCTTCATGCCCTGCCAAGCGCCGAACGGTATCTAAACTGATACCTCCATCGATCAAAGAACTGATCTGTGTCTTTCGTGCTTTGTGCGATGAACGATGAAGAATACCCAGTGTTTTGCAAAACGAACGATATCGATCATCGATCGTTCGGGGCTTCAGTGCTGTGTTGCCTCCGAAGATAAACTCCGCTTTCTCGCCGTGTTCCTTATGATACCGAAGCGTTTCATTAATGATCTCCCATGCCTTGGTGGTCAGGTAGACCATTCGGTCGCCGGCCCTGGATTTGGTGTGCTCAACAACAACGGTCTGCTTTCGGACCATACGCTGTACATGCAGCCGATCATCAACGATATCGCTGTACTTAAGTGCACACAGCTCACCGACACGAAGGCCGGTCTGAAATTGAAATGCAACCGCCAGAGAAGCCAGTGGTTTCAGAAGCCTCGTATTGGTTCGATAATCATCCCAGGCATGGGCGATGATACTCTGTTCCTCCAGCTTGGTGAAAACCTCTTTTTCAGGATCAGGTTTGCTTTCCCTCTTGAAAAGTCGGGACTCCACTTTGACATGGGTAAGAGGATTCTTTTCAATCAATTCCTTCAGCATAGCGTACTCCAACATCTGACGCAGGATCAGAGAGAAGTTATTGAATTGCTTTCGCGTCATTCCATATCCTTCTTCTATGAATTATGCAATCATCCATTTGTTTTTTTTGTCGTTAACGGCATTTTTGCTATCTTCAAACAGCGTTAAGCCGCATAGGTGTAACACATTTCATCCCCGCAGAGCAACAGTTCGTCCCTCGAGTGAATATTCCGATTTCAATAGTGCTATACTAAACCTCAAGAGTAAGATACGATCACATGCATTTTCATAGAAAAGACAAAGGGA